>JBHJND010000458.1:0-25525 GCA_048497655.1 Caballeronia novacaledonica | reverse complement strand
CTCGAGCGGGTAGAGGCGTTCGCCCAGCGCGTCGCGCGCCGGGACAGGAAAGCCGTAGCGCCGCTCCCATACGCGCAGGGTGTCCTTCGACAGCCCGGTGTCGCGCTCGACCGAGGCAATGGCCAGGCTGACCTGCTTCTGTTCGGCTTCCACGCTCATCGCCGGCACGGCACGGTCGGCGTTCCCGGTTGCCGAGCCAAGTCTTCGCGTTCGTCCAGCCCGACTGGCACTCTTGAATTTGTCATAGACAAACCTTTGACTTTTTCACAAACTTTCTTATGATAGCGACAACGTCAATGTTTTGACTAGGACATTTTCTTGATTGTTCAGCAAGTTCTTCCGCCCGCCGGACCCTGCTGTACGGCGACGAAAGTCAAGTCCACAAAATGAAAATTGAGAAAGTGAACGCTAACACCGTGCCGGCTCCTTCACCTAGCGACTGTCTTGCTCAGCGGCGCACTGTCGTCATCGGGGCCGGATCGATGCTGGCGATCGCGTTCGCCGCCGACTGGACAAACCGGGTCGCCGCAGCTCCTGCGCAGAGCTGCCCGGCGCTGCTGAACTACACCCTGCCCCGCCTGCAGGACGACCAGCCGCAGAGCCTTTGCCAGTTCGCCGGCAAGGTGGTGCTGGCGGTCAACACCGCCAGCGCCTGCGGCTACACGCCGCAGTACGAGGGCCTGCAGAAACTGCACGAGCGCTTTGCGTCGCGCGGGCTGGTGATCGTCGGCTTTCCGTCGGCGGACTTCCGCCAGGAACCGAAGGACAACAAGGGCATCGCCGAGCAGTGCTTCGACGTCTACGGCGTGCGCTTCCCGATGTTTGCGAAATCGGGGGTCGTCGGGCAGACTGCCAACCCGTTCTTCGCGGCGCTGGCCCGGGAAACCGGCGAGGCGCCGAAGTGGAACTTCCACAAGTACCTGGTCGACCGGCAGGGGCGCGCGGTGGCATCGTTCCCGAGCGCAGTCGATCCGCTCGATCGGCGGCTCACCGGCCGCATCGAGCAGTTGTTGGCAACCCGTTGAGCCGCGGGGTTGATGTGAGCGGCGGCGAGCGCCACGTGGGAGTCTGCGCGTGCCCGATGCGGCCCGCCGCCGGCGCGGCGGGCGGCGAGATCGGGGACAATTCAGGATTCACCGATGAACGCGCCCGACCCGATGTTCCTCCCCGACGTGCAAGCGAGCCACGACCTGCGCAACGTCGCGATCGCCCGCGTCGGCGTCCGCTCGCTGAGCCATCCGGTGCAGGTGGCCACCGCCACCGGCAGCCAGCCGTCGGTGGCCTCGGTCGACATGTTCGTCGGGCTGCCGGCGCAGATGAAGGGCACCCACATGTCGCGCTTCATCGAGGTGCTCAGTGCCCACGGCGAGCCGCTGTCGGCCGCCTCGATGCGCACCCTGATGGCGTCGATGCTGGCGCGGCTGGAGGCCACGCGCGGCGAGATCGAGCTGCGGCTGCCGTACTTCATCATGAAGTCGGCGCCGGTTTCCGGCGTGCGCAGCCTGATGGACTACCAGCTGACGCTGCGCGCCGAGGCCGGCGAATCCGGCGTGCGGGTGCTGCAGACGGTGACCGTGCCGGTGACCAGCCTGTGCCCGTGCAGCAAGAAGATCTCCGACTACGGAGCGCACAACCAGCGGGCGCACATCGTGATCGGCGTCGAGCTTGGCGCGCCGATGACGGTCGAGGAGCAGGTGCGGATCGCGGAGACGGCCGCCTCCAGCGAGATGTGGGCGCTGCTCAAGCGCCCCGACGAGAAGTACGTGACCGAGCGGGCCTACGACAACCCGAAGTTCGTCGAGGACGTGGTGCGCGACGTGGCGCTGGCGCTGAATGCCGACGAGCGCGTGCTCGCCTACACCGTGGAGTCGGAGAACTTCGAGGCGATCCACAATCACTCGGCCTATGCGATGGTCGAGTTCGACAAGCGCAAGGCGACCTAGTCGCCGCCGGGCGTCCGTCAGCGGCGCCCCACTGCCTTTCTATCGGACGCGCAGGCGGTTCTGACACCGCGGCCGGCGTCGCATCCCTGCGCGCCACGCGCGCGATCGAGGTTCGCAAATGAAAGTCGCCATCGTCGGCAGCGGCATCTCCGGGCTCGGCTGCGCACACGCGCTGCTCGCCGAGCGGCAGCACGGCCTGCAGGTCACCGTGTTCGAGGCCGAGCCGCGGCTCGGCGGCCACACCAACACCGTCGACGTGCGGCTCGACGGCATCGAGCACCCGGTCGACACCGGCTTCCTCGTCTTCAACGAGCGCACCTACCCGAACCTGATCCGGCTGCTCGCTGAGCTCGACGTGCCGACCGCGAAAAGCGACATGTCGTTCGCCGTCAGCGTGCCGGCCGCCGGCGGCCGCCGCATCGAGTGGGCCGGCACCGACCTGGCGGGCGTGTTCGCGCAGCGCCGCAACCTGGCCTCGCCGCGCTTCCTCGCCATGCTGGCCGACATCCTGCGCTTCAACCGGCAGGCCACGCGCATCGCGCAGGGGGCCGAGGCCGCCGGCGAGCAGACGCTCGGCGAGTTCCTCGACCGGCGCCGCTACGGCGAGAACTTCCGCCGCTGGTACCTGCTGCCGATGGCGGCGGCGATCTGGTCGTGCCCGATGCGGACCATGCTGGGCTATCCGCTCGCCACCTTCGTCCGCTTCTGCCACAACCACGGCCTGCTGCAGATCGACGACCGACCGCAGTGGTTCACGGTAGCCGGCGGCGCGCGGCAGTACGTGCGGAAGATCGCCGCCCGGCTGCCCGACCTGCGGCTGGCCACGCCGGTGCTGGAGATCCGCCGCAACGAGGCAGCCGGCAAGGTCGGCGTCCGCACCGCGCGCGGCGTCGAGGCCTTCGACCACGTGGTGCTCGCCTGCCACAGCGACCAGTCGGCGGCGCTGCTGGCCGACGCCGACGAGGCGGAGCGCGGCCTGCTCGCCGGGACCTACCAGCCGAACCGGGCGGTGCTGCACACCGATGCGCAACTGATGCCGCGGCTGCGCAAGGTGTGGTCGGCGTGGAACTACATGAGCGACGGCGGCGACGATCCCGCCGTGTCGGTGACCTACCTGCTGAACAGGCTGCAGCCGCTGCCGTTCCGTACGCCGGTGTTCGTCGGCCTCAACCCGATCGTCGAGCCGGCGCCGGAGTCGGTGATCGGGGAATTCGACTATTCGCACCCGATCTTCGATGCGCGCATGATCGAGGCGCAGAAGCGGCTGGCCGACGTGCAGGGACGGCGGCGCGTGTGGCTGGCCGGCGCCTGGACCGGCTACGGCTTCCACGAGGACGGCCTGAAGTCGGGCCTGGCGGTGGCCGGGGCGCTGTCCGCGCTGGCGCGCCGCCCGCAACTGATGGCCGCGTAGGTCATCATCCACGTCACGTTCGACCGCGACCTTTCGAGCCCATGTCCCCGCCTTCGGTCCCCAGCATCGGCGTGGGCCATGTCCGCCATACGCGGCTGCGGCCGGCACGGCATGCGTTCGACTACCGCAGCTTCTTCCTGCGCCTGCCGCTGCGCACGCTGTCGGCGCAGCCGTGGCCGTTCCGGCGGCTGCCGCGCAACCGCTTCGGCTGGCTGTCGTATCACGACGCCGACCACGGCGACGGCGGCGACCCCCTGGCCTGGATCGATTCGCTGCTCGGCCGCGAAGGCATCGTCGATGCCGGCGGCGAGATCTGGCTGCACACGCTGCCGCGCGTGCTCGGCTACGTCTTCAACCCGGTCAGCTTCTGGTTCTGCCACCGCCGCGACGGCGCGCTGCGGGCGGTGCTTTGCGAGGTCAGCAACACCTTCGGCGAGCGGCACTGCTACCTGCTGGCGCACGACGACGGCCGGCCGCTGGCCTGGGGCGAGCAGATGACGGCGCGCAAGGTCTTCCACGTCTCGCCGTTCTGCCCCGTGGAAGGGCGCTACCGCTTCCGCTTCATGCTGGCGAGCCGCGCCGACGGCGAGCGCTTCGTCAGCCGCATCGACTACGACGGCGCCGACGGCCCGCTGCTGCAGACCTCGATCGAGGGCCGCCTGCTGCCGCTCACCGAGCGCGAGCTGCTGCGCGCCCGCTTCGCCTACCCGGCGTTCACCTTCGGCGTGATGGCCCGCATCCACTGGCAGGCGCTGAAGCTGTGGGCCAAGCGCGTGCCGTTCTTCGCCAAGCCCGAACCGCCCCCACTCGACGTGACCCGATGAACCACGAACTCGCCTCCACCCTGTACGCGCCGTCGGGCGCCCTGCGCCAGTCGCACGAGGCGGCGGGCGACGCCGCCCGGCGCGGACCGTCCGCGCCGCAGGCGCCGTCGCCGCAGGCGCTCGACACCGCCGCATTCCCGGCGTCGGCGCGCTGGGCGCTGCGCCTGCTCGAGCGCTTCTCCGCCGGCACGCTGGAAATCGCCTTTCCCGACGGCCAGCGGGCGCGCTTCGGCACCGGCAGCCCGCAGGCGCAGGTCCGCCTGCACAACTGGAGCCCGGTGCACTCGGCGCTCAGGAGCGGCGACATCGGTTTCGCCGAGGCCTACGTCGACGGCGACTGGACCACCGACGACCCGGTGCGCGTGCTCAGGTTCTTCATCCGCAACCGCGACGCGGCCGAGTCGATGATCTACGGCTCGTTCTGGGGCGGCCTGGCGTACCGCCTGAAGCACTGGCTGAACCGCAACACGAAGGAGCAGGCGAAGAAGAACATCCACGCCCACTACGACCTCGGCAACGACTTCTACGCGCTGTGGCTCGACCCGACGATGACCTACTCGAGCGCGCTGTTCGCGCCGGCGCCGGTCGACCTGCACGCCGCGGCGGGCGAGCAGGAACTGGTCGCCGCGCAGCAGGCGAAGTACCGGCGCGTGCTCGACGAACTGCGGCTCGCGCCCGGCAGCCGCGTGCTGGAGATCGGCTGCGGCTGGGGCGGCTTCGCCGAGACCGCGGCGCGCGCCGGCCACCTGGTCAAGGGCTTGACGCTGTCGCCGGCGCAGCTGCGGTACGCGCAGGCACGGCTGGAGCGCCACGACCTGCCGGCCGAGCTGGTACTGCAGGACTACCGCGACGAGCGCGAGCAGTACGACGGCATCGCCTCGATCGAGATGTTCGAGGCGGTCGGCGAGGCGTACTGGCCGTCGTACTTCGACACCCTGGCACGCGCGCTGAAGCCGGGCGGCCGCGCCTGCGTGCAGACGATCGAGATCGCCGACCGGCTGTTCGACCGCTACCGCAGCGGCAGCGACTTCGTCCAGCAGTACATCTTCCCCGGCGGCATGCTGCCCTGCCCGGCCGGCTTCCGCCGGCTGGCGGCGCGCGCCGGGCTGCGCGTGGCCGGCGCCCACTCGTTCGGCAGCCACTACGCGAAGACGCTCGCCAGCTGGCGGGCGCGATTTCTCGGCCGGCTGGACGGCGTCCGCGCGCAGGGCTTCGACGAGCGCTTCATCCGGCTCTGGAACTTCTATCTCGCCTACTGCGAGGCCGCCTTCGCCGAGGGGAACACCGATGTCACGCAGTACACGCTCGAGAAGGCCTGAGGCGGCAGCGCGGCGCGCCGGGGCGACGTCGCCGGGCAGGCTCGCGGCAGCGGCCCTGCTGGTGGCCGCCACGGCCGTCGCCGGGCAGGCCGCCGCGAGTCCCGCCGTGACCGCCGGCACGCCGGCGCCGGCGCACGTGCGCGAGTATGTCGGCGACCTGCCGCCGGCCGGCAGCGGCCGCCTGACCTGGTTCGGCCTGCACGTCTACGACGCCGCGCTCTACGCGCCGGCCCGGTTCGACCTCGCCGACCCGACGACGCAGCGCTTCGTCCTCGAGCTGACCTACGCGCGCCGGCTCGACGGCAGGGGCATCGCCGATGCCAGCCGCGACGAGATCGAGCGGCTCGGCTTCGGCACCCAGGCACAGCGGGCGCGCTGGCACGAGCAGATGCTGAAGCTCTTCCCCGATGTCGAGAGAGGCCGCCGGCTTGCCGGCGTGAACGTGCCGGGCAGCGGCGCGCGCTTCTACTTCGATGGCCGGTTCCTGGGCAGCATCGACGAGCCGGCATTCGCGCGCGCCTTCTTCGCCATCTGGCTCGACGAGCGCACCAAGGCGCCCCGCCTGCGCGAGGACCTGCTGAAGACCGCGCCGGCCCGCACGGCGGGGACCTGAGCCGCGGCTCATGACGCCGCCGCTCGCCTCCGCGCAACCCGTGCCTTGCGCATCCGGCGCGGTGGCGGTGCGCCCATCAAGCGGCCGCGCCGGCTCGGCAGCGGCGCTCGGCGCATACAGCCTGCTCGCGCTGCCGCTGATGATGACGGCGCTGCCGCTGAACATCCTCCTGCCCGACTTCTACGCGCAGCACACGGCCCTGTCGCTGCAGACCATCGGCCTGCTCCTGCTGGCGACGCGGCTCATCGACGCGGTGGCCGATCCGCTGCTCGGCAGCTGGGTCGATGCGCAGAAGGCGCGCGGCTCTTACCTGCGGCCGATCCTGCTCGCCGCACCGCTGCTCGCCGCCGCGTTCCACCTGGTCTTCAGGCCGCCGCAGTCGCTCGATCTCGGCGCTCAGGCGGCGTGGCTGTTCTTCACGCTGGCGGCGGCCTACCTCGGCTACTCGCTGGCGATCGTCGCCTACCAGGCCTGGGGCGCGGAACTGGCGCACGACGATGCCGGCCGCGCGCGCATCACCGGCGCCCGCGAGGGCGCGGGGCTGATCGGCGTGCTGGCCGGCGGCAGCCTGCCGCAGCTGGCGGGCTAGGGCGCGGCCACGGCGGCGCTGGTCGTACTGCTGGTGCTCGGGCTGGCAGCGCTGGCGTGGCGCGCGCCGCGGCCGCCGCAGGCGCGGCCGCTGCCGCCCGGCAACCCCTACCTGGCCTTCGTGGTGCCGCTGGCAGCGCGCAACACGCGCTGGCTGCTCGGCGTGTTCGCGCTCAATGCCCTGGCACCTTCGATCACCGCCACCGTGTTCCTGTTCTTCGTCTCCGACCGGCTCGGCCTGGCTGCCTATGCGCCGATATTCCTCGCCGCGTACTTCCTGGCCGGCGCCGCCAGCATGCCGCTTTGGATGCGTCTGGCGCGCCGCTTCAGCCTGCACGCGCTGTGGCTCGCCGCCATGGTGGCGGCGGTGGTGGCGTTCGTCTGGGCCTGGTGGCTGCCGGCGGGCGCGGCCGCCGGCTTCGCGGCGATCTGCCTGCTGTCCGGGCTGGCCTTCGGTGCCGACCTGGCGCTGCCGCCCGCCCTTCTGGCACGGGTGATCGACGCCAACGGCCACAACGGCCAGCGTGAAGGCGCCTACTTCGGGCTATGGAACTTCGCCAACAAGCTGGTGCTGGCGGTGGCCGGCGCTCTGGCGCTGGCGATCCTCGACGCACTGGGCTACGCGCGTGGCGCGCGCGAGGCCGTGGCGCTCGATGCGCTGGCCTTCACCTACGCGGTGGTGCCCTGCGGGCTGAAGCTCGCCGCCGCCGCCCTGCTCGCCGTCGCCTGGCGCGGCCGGCGATTCTGAGGAACCGGAAATGCTCAAGCGAATGCTGACTCGACTCGTTGCCGTCGCCGGCGCGGCGCTTCTCGCCGCCGGCTGCGGATCGATCGACCCGCAGGTCTACGCACGAGAGAAGCCCGCGCTCGACCTGAAGCAGTACTTCAACGGCACTTTGGTCGGCCACGGCCTGTTCATGGACCGCTCGGGCCAGGTGCAGCGCCGCTTCGTGGTGACGATCAGGGCAAGCTGGGACGGCGACACCGGCACGCTGGACGAGGACTTCACCTGGTCCGACGGCGAACAGGAGAAGCGGGTGTGGACGCTGCAGCCGGTCGCCGGCCAGCCGGGCCGCTGGCGCGGCACCGCCGCCGACGTCAAGGGCGAGGCCGCCGGCGTCGTTGCCGGCAATGCGCTGAACTGGACCTACACCTTCATGCTGAAGACGAAGGAAGGCAAGCGCTACGACATCGGGTTCGACGACTGGATGTTCCTGATCGACGAGAAGGTGATGCTCAACCGCGCCGTGATGACCTTCTGGGGCTTGCGGGTCGGCGAAGTGCTGATCTCGTTCCAGCGTTCATGAGCGCCGCCGCGCGCCGACCGGCAACCGAACCGGCAGGCGCCGGCCGGGCGCCGATGCCGGGCCTGCTCGGGCCGCTGAACCCGCCGTTCGCCGGCTACCGCGGCCGCCGCGTGTGGGTGATCGGCGCTTCCTACGGCATCGGCGAGGCGGTCGCCCGCGACCTGCTCGGCCGCGGGGCGAAGGTGGCCCTGTCGGCGCGCCGGCGGGACCTGCTGCAGGCGGTGGCCGGCGGAAACGGCGAGGCGCTGATCGCGCCGCTCGACGTCACCGATCCGGCCAGCGTGCACGCCGCCGCCGACCGGATCGTCGCCGCCTGGGGCGGCTTCGACCTGGCGCTGGTGGTGGCCGGCACGCACGAGGAAATGCGCGGCCGTGTCGGCCGCGGCGGCGCGGCCGGCGCCGACGAGGCGCGCTGGAACCTCGAGGGGGCGCGCCGGCTGCTCGAGGTCAACCTGCACGGCGTGCTGAACTGCTTCGACGCGATCCTGCCGGTGCTCGAGCGGCAGGGCAGCGGCGGCATCGGCATCGTCGCCTCGGTGGCCGGCTACGTCGGCCTGCCGAAGGCGCTGATCTACGGCGCCAGCAAGGCGGCACTGATCAACTTCGCCGAGTCGCTGTACGGCGACCTGCGGCCGCTGGGCATCGGCGTGTACCTGGTCAACCCGGGTTTCGTCGACACGCCGCTGACGCGGAAGAACCGCTTCGCGATGCCGGCCCTGATGAAGGCCGAGGACGCGGCGCGCGCCACGCTCGACGAAATCGCTGCCGGGGCCTTCGAGGTGCACTACCCGAAGCGCTTCACGGTCGGGCTGAAGCTGCTGCGCCTGCTGCCGTACCGGCTGCAGTTTGCCGCCGTGCGCAGGGTGACCGGCGGATGAGCGGCGACGACCTCGGGCGCGTGCGCGCCTTCTTCGAGTCGATCTCGCCGCAGACCGTGCAGCGCATCGACGAGATCTACGCCGTCGACGCCTGGTTCAAGGACCCGTTCAACGAGGTGCGTGGCGTCGAGTCGATCCGCCGCATCTTCGAGCACATGTTCGAGCAGGTCGACTCGCCGCGCTTCGTCGTGCGCGAGGTGCTCGCCGAGGGCGACGGCGCGTTCCTGACCTGGGACTTCGTCTTCCGCAACCGGCGGCTCGGCGACGGCCAGCAGGTGATCCACGGCGCCAGCCACCTGCGCTTCGATGCCGACGGCCGGGTGAACTACCACCGCGACTACTGGGACGCCGCCGAGGAGCTCTATGAGAAGATCCCGTTTCTCGGTGGATTGATGCGGGCGCTGAAGCGACGGGCCGCCCGCTGAAGGCGAACCTGTCGATGAGCATGCTCTACCCGGAACTGTTCAAGTCACTCGAAGCGGTGCGCTGGAACATGGACACCGACGTGCCGTGGGACCGCTTCGACGCCGCCCGGCTGTCCGACGAGCAGGCGCGGACGATCAAGATGAACGCGATCACCGAGTGGTCGGCGCTGCCGGCCACCGAGATGTTCCTGCGCGACAACCGCCACGACTCGGACTTCTCGGCGTTCATGAGCGTCTGGTTCTTCGAGGAGCAGAAGCACGCCCTGGTGCTGATGGAATACCTGCGGCGCTTCCGTCCCGACATGGCGCCGACCGAGGACGAACTGCACGCCGTGCGCTTCGAGTTCGACCCGGCGCCGGCGCTGGAGACGCTGACCCTGCACTTCTGCGGCGAGATCCGCCTGAACCACTGGTACCGGCGCGCCGCCGAGTGGCACACCGAGCCGGTGATCAGGCACATCTACCGGCTGCTGTCGCAGGACGAGGCGCGCCACGGCGGTGCCTACCTGCGCTACATGAAGAAGTACCTGGCCGAGGTCGGCGACAGCGCGCGCGCGGCATTCGCCAAGGTCGGCGTGCTGATGGCCTCCGCCCGCCGGACCGCGCAGGCGCTGCACCCGACCAACCTGCACGTGAACAAGGCGCTGTTTCCCAACGACACGGTGCAGTCGCGCCTGCCCGACCCGGCCTGGCTGGAGCGCTGGCTCGACGCACAGATCCGCTTCGACGACGCCTGGGAAGGCAAGGTGGTCGAGCGCATCCTGCACAACATGGGGCTGCTGTTCGAACGCACCTTCGGCTCGGTGCAGGAACTGAACCGCTACCGCAAGGAAGTGGCGGCGCGGCTGGCCGCGGCGTAGGCGATCCGCCGGCGAACCGGCGGCAGAGTGTCACCGCGCCCGTTCGCCCTCGTAGTGGAAAGAAAGGGTGCCGGGACCGAACGCGAAGAGCAGCACCAGGCCGCCCATGATCGACAGGTTCTTCATGAACATCAGCCGCTGCACGATGGCCTGATCCGGCGCCACGCTCCAGAAGCGGTGGAACACCATGGTGACGACCGCGGTGAAGAGCAGCAGCGCCAGCGCCGCCAGCCGCGTTCTCCAGCCCAGGCAGATCGCCCCTCCGCCGGCGATCTCGACGACGATCGCCAGCACCAGCAGGACATTGACCGCCGGCAGGCCGACGGCCGACATGAAGGCGCTCGTGTCGGCGAAGGCGCCCAGCTTCTCGACGCCCGACACGAAGAACATCAGACCGAGCAAGGTGCGGCCGAGCAGCGCCGCGATGTCCTGAAGGTCGTTCATCGCCACCTCCGTCGCCGACCGTTCGCCGCTCGGCTGCGCCTGCAATCGGACCGTCCGGGCAGCAGCCGTTGGCGCACTCGCCGCCGGGCCCGATGCTGCCGGCAGGGCCGATTGTGCACCCCGGCCGCCCGCCGCCGCGCGGCTATGATCGCCCGCACCCCTTCGCCAGCGTGCAGCGAGCGGCCGCCGAGCCCCGTCGCAGCGCCACTTCGCCGATGAAAAGCGCCCCCGAACACGTTCCCTTGATCCGCACCACGCGCGGCGGCTTCGCCGAGTGCGTCCACGTCGGCTCGATCGCCGTGGTCGACACGCAGGGCCAGCTGGTGGCCGGCGTCGGCGACGCGCACGGGCTGAACTTCACCCGTTCCGCACTGAAGCCGCTGCAGGCGATCGCCTTCGTCGCCGACGGCGGCATGGCGCACTTCGGCTTCGACTCGCAGATGCTGGCGCTGATGTGCGCCAGCCACGGCGGCGAGGCGGTGCACGTGGGGGTCGTGCAGCGCATGCTCGAGCGCATCGGCGCGCGCGAGTCCGACCTGCGCTGCGGCTGCCACGCGCCGAGCTACTACACGCACACCTCGACCTGCCCGCCGCCCGGCGCGCGCTTCAGCCAGCTCCATCACAACTGCTCGGGCAAGCACGCCGGCTTCCTGGCGTACTGCCGGATGCACCGCCAGCCGATGGAGCGTTACCTCGAACTCGACTCGCCGCTGCAGCAACGGGTGCGGGCCACCGTCGAGCGCTTTGCCGGCAGCCGCGAGCTGCCGATGGGCATCGACGGCTGCAGCGCGCCGAACTACGCCATGCCGCTGTCGTCGCTGGCGCACGCCTTCTGCCGGCTGGCGGTGGGCGAGACGCCGGAAATCGCCGCGCTCGGCTACGCGATGCGGCGCCACCCGGACCTCGTCTCCGGCACCCACCGCAGCGACCTGATGCTGATGACGGCCGGCGCCGGCGACTGGGTCAGCAAGGTCGGCGCCGATGGCGTGCAGGCGATCGGCGTGCGCTCGCGCGGCATCGGCATCGCCATCCGCATCGCCGACGGCAACCGCCGCGCGCTGCACGTCGCCACGCTGGCGGTGCTGCAGCAACTGGGGCTGGTCGGCGACCCGGCCGGCACGCCGCTGGCACCGCTCGACGAGGGCGTGATCCGCAGCTACCGCGGCGTCGCCGTCGGCACGGTCGAGCCGACCTTCTCGCTGCCGCGGCTGGCCTAGCTCATTGCAGGGTGGCGGCGCGGCGCCCCTCTCAGCGGCCGAACAGGCCGCGCAGGCGCTTGGCGGCGTCGAGCGCCTCGTCGACGGCGCTCGGCGGCTTGTCGTCCTTCTTGGCTGCCTCGGCCGCCGGCGGCGCCTCTTCCTTCCCGCCGCCGCGCATCATCGAGCCCATGTCCATGCCGAGCATGGCGCTGGCGACCGACTTGACGCGCACCTTGGCCGCCCACTGCGGCTCCCAGGCGATCTTGGGGTCGGCAGGCCGCGGCGGGTGGGCGAGGTTCAGCTCGGTGCCGTAGGCGATCATGCGCAGCATCGCGCCCTGGCCGAAGATGCCCTTCGGCACGGTGCAGGTGGTCGCGCTCGGCGCCAGCAGCACCTTTTCCCTCAGCCAGCGGTCGACCGCCGCGTTGGTCTGGTAGTCGACCAGGCCGCTGCCGGTGTCGGGCTCCTCGCTGGAAGTCCAGAACACCATTTCGACGGAGTCGCCGCCGCGGCTGCCTTCCTTCGCCCCCATCGCGGCGACGAAGTAGGCGCGCGCCGTGGGCAGCGCCTTCCATTCGAGCACGGTGGCGCCGCCGGCGTCGCGCTGCGCCAGCTCGATCGCCGGCATGATGTCCTGCGCCGCCGGGATGGCGAAGCGGAATCCCTCCGGCACGCCCTGCCCGGTGAAGCCGTGCTCGCCGACCAGCGACGCATTGGCCGGCACCATGCGCGTGTCGTCGCGGCTCGGCCAGTGCGGCCGGCCGACGGCGGAATGCGTGCCGCGCTGCGTGGCGCTGCGGGCGATGAAGAACTTCTGGAAGTCGGCCGGCGCCGCGGTGGCGAAGTCGACCACCCGCGGCTGGCCGGGCCGCACGGTTTCGCCGCAACCCCAGTACAGCAGCATCTTGCCCTTGGGGCGCTCGTAGTCGCGCTCGATCGGCGTGTCGTCGTCGGGTCGCACCGGCTTGCCCTTCTCTTCCGTCGGCGACATCAGCTTCAGCGTCGGCGCCAGCTGAGTGCCCTGCGGTACCGACTGAAGGGCCTCGGCGAGGCTCGGATTGCGGCTGGTGTAAAGGGTCACGTCAACCCAGCGGCCGGCGGATGCCGCCTGCGTCATGCCGAAGGTGTTCTTCGCGCCGGCGCCGCCACCGAGCATGCCGCCGAGCATGCCCATCGGTCCGGCTGCGCCGCCGCCCATCGGCATGCCCATGCCGGCGAAGGTCGCCACGTCGATCCACGCCTGCGCCACCGGCGGCTTGACCACCTGCTGCGGCCCCTTGGTCTGTGCCGCCGCGGCAGTTGCCAGCGCCAGCCCCGTCGCCACGACGACGCCTCGGTTGTTCATTGTTCGCTCCCTCTTTGTTGGGTGTGCCTGCCGATTGTGGGACGACCCTGCGGCGCGCTTCGACCGGCGCTCAGCGCCCGAGCAGGCCGCGCAGCTTCTTGACCGCATCGAGCGCCTCGTCGGTGGCGCTTGGCGGCGCCGGCCTGGCCGGTTCCGCCTTCTGTGCCGACGCGGGCTGCGTCGGCGCCGCCGCCGGCGCGGCCGGCGTCGCACCAGCCGGCGCGGCTGCCTCGGCGCTCTCCCGTCGACGCACGTCGAGCGTCAGGGTGGCGCGGGCGCGGTACTGCCGATCGCGAAGTTTCGCCGCGTTGCGAAGGTCGTCGGGGAACGGGAAGCCGAGAGATTCCAGGGGATCGGCGAGCTGGCTCGCGTCGTACTCGCGGGTCAGCGTGAACCGGTCGGCACCCGGCGGGATGTCGAACTCGATCACATCGCGCGGCATGATGTGCGGCAGCACCCGCCAGGCGTCCTCGTCGGGCCCGGAGCGGTCCCATTCGCCGGCGGCGGCCGGCTTGTCGATCCGCTTCGCGTACGACCGCGTCGGCTTGACCGCCTTGCGGTTCACCTGCAGGTCGATGCGGTTGATGATCATCAGCTTGTTGGTCACACGGTCGATCTGCAGGTCGGCGTGGTCGCCGAGCCAGCCGACGTCGTCGCCCGAGGCCTTCACTTCGAAGCGCGCCCGCTCGTACTGCACGCGGCCTATCAGGCCCTTGCGTTCTGCGTTGACCAGATTCGAGCCCTCGCCGTCGGCCTGGTTCAGGCGTGCCGACTGTTCTAGTTGCGCCGATACGTCGACCGAGGCAAACACCGGCTTGCGGCCCTTGAAGCGCCACGAGTCGTAGCGCTGCTCGTTGCGGCCGTCCGGCATGTTGACCGCGGCCGCCCCGCGCAGGCGGTCGTTGAACTCCATCGTGCCGCGCGTCTCCACCGCGATCGCCACCTCGCCCGTCGCGGCGATGCGGGTGTCGGCGCCGCCCGGGCCGGTCCTGCCCTCGCGCACCGTCCGGCTCGACTGCGCCTGGTACTTCCAAGTGAAGTCGACGACCCAGCCCGGGCCCGGCTGCGCCATGGCGCCGGTCCAGGCGCTGCCCGCAATCAGCAGCGCCGCCAGCCTCGGATGACACCGCATCGGATCCCCTCGAAAGTTGCGCTACCGCAGATCCAGGCTCTGCACCGGCCTGCCGCCGGCACTTCGCCAGGCCAGCGGGAGCATGTTGCCGGCGCGTACATCGACCTCGCAAGACCCCCGCGAGACGGTAGTCCCGGCGGCCGAATTGCGCCAGCGTGCCGGCGGCCCGCCGACGCAGCGTCCGGCGCCGGCGCGGGACTGCGCCGGTGGCGCGGCGGCGGCCGCAGGCGCGCCCGCCAGTAGAATGCGGCGCTTTGCGCGAGCCCCGGCAACGATGCTTCCCGAACAGACAAAGCGGATCGCCGCGCTGATCGAGCAGGCCCTCGCCGGCATCGGGGCGGCCGGCGTGACCGCGCAGCTGGAGCGGCCGAAGGTCCCGGCGCATGGCGACCTCGCCTGCAACGTCGCCATGCAGGTGGCGCGAACGCTGAAGCGAAACCCGCGCGAGGTCGCCCAGGCGATCGCCGACGCGCTGAAGGTCAACCCGGCCGCCGACGGCCTGATCGACTCGGTCGAGATCGCCGGACCGGGCTTCATCAACCTGCGCATCGCCGCCGCCGCCAAGCAGTCGGTGGTGCACGCGGTGCTGCGCGAAGGCGACTGCTTCGGCACCTCGACCGCCGGCGGCGGGCGCAAGGTGATGGTCGAGTTCGTCTCCGCCAACCCGACCGGGCCGCTGCACGTCGGCCACGCCCGGCAGGCGGCGATCGGCGACGCGCTGGCGGCGCTGCTCGCCGCGCAGGGCTGGGACGTGAGGCGCGAGTTCTACTACAACGACGCCGGCGTGCAGATCCACAACCTAGCGCTGTTGGTGCAGGCGCGTGCGAAGGAACTGGCCGGCCGGGCCGTCGAGTTCCCGGAGGCCGGCTACCGGGGCGAGTACATCGTCGACATTGCCCGCGAGTTCCTCGCCGGCGCCACGCAGACCGCACGCGACGGCGCGCCGGTGGTCGCCGGCGGCGACCTCGACGACCTGGAGAACATCCGCCGCTTCGCGGTCGCCTACCTGCGGCACGAGCAGGACACGGATCTCGCCGCCTTCGGCGTCGCCTTCGACCACTTCTACCTCGAGTCGTCGCTGTACGCCGACGGCCGCGTCGAGGCGGCGGTCAGGGCGATGATCGACTCCGGCATGACCTACGAAGCCGAGGGCGCGCTGTGGCTGCGCACCACCGAGGTCGAGGGGAGCCTCGACGACAAGGACCGCGTGATGCGCAAGTCCGACGGCACCTACACCTACTTCGTGCCGGACGTCGCCTACCACCTCGCCAAGTTCGAGCGCGGCTTCGGCAAGGTGATCAACGTGCAGGGCTCCGACCACCACGGCACGGTGGAGCGCGTGCGCGCCGGCGTGCAGGCGGCGGCGGGCAGCCTCGGCATGGCGATCCCGCGCGGCTACCCGGACTACCTGCTGCACAAGATGGTGCGCGTGGTGCGCGGCGGCGAAGAGGTCAAGATGTCCAAGCGCGCCGGCAGCTACGTGACGCTGCGTGACCTGGTCGACTGGGTCGGCCGCGACGCGACGCGCTTCTTCCTCGCCTCGCGCAAGGCCGACACCGAGTTCGCCTTCGACGTCGACCTGGCGCTGTCGCAGAGCGAGGACAACCCGGTGTACTACGTGCAGTACGCGCACGCGCGCATCTGCTCGGTGCTGGCGCAGGCGGCCGCCGCTGGCGTCGCCTTCGACGAGGCCGCGGCGCTGCAGCGCGACCTGTCGCCGCTGGCCGGCGCGCGCGAACTTGCCCTGCTAGCCCGGCTGGCGCTGTACCCGCAGGCGCTGCGAGATGCGGCCGGCGAGCTGGCGCCGCACCAGATCGCCTTCTACCTGAAGGATCTCGCGGCGGATTTCCACGCCTTCTACAATGCCGAGCGCGTGCTGGTCGACGACGGCGCGCTGCGCGATGCCAGGCTGGCGTTGCTGCTGGCCACCCGTCAGGTGCTGCGCAATGGGCTGCGGTTGCTCGGCGTGTCGGCGCCCGAGCGCATGTAGACGGCGCCGCGGCGGCCGATGTCCACTGCTGGAACGGAATTGAAGCGACGGATGCAACAGGGCGTTTCCCGCCAGCGCGGCGGCATGCTGCTCGGCTTCGTGATCGGCCTGGTGGTCGGCCTGGCCATCGCGGTGGCGGTGGCGCTGTACATCAGCAACGCGCCGCTGCCGTTCGTCACCAAGGTGCGGCCGCCGTCGACGGGCTCGGCGCTGCCGGCCGACGGCAAGCTGCCGGATCCCAACAAGGGCCTGCACATGGCGCCGCCTGCTGCACCGCCTGCCGCCGGCGCGCCGCCGGCCGCACCGGCGGCACCGGCCGCCAAGGCGGAGCCGTCACCGGCCACCCCCGAGGCCGCCGCCGCCAAGCAGGAGACCGCCGACGGATCGCGCTTCCTGCTGCAGGCCGGGGCGTTCAAGTCGGCCGAGGACGCCGACGGCATGCGCGCGCAACTGGCGATGCTTGGCCTGGACGCGCGCATCTTCCCGATCGAGTAGGGCGGCCAGACGCTGTACCGGGTGCGCCTCGGCCCCTACGGCCAGCTCGACGACGTCAACCGGGTGCGCAAGCTGCTGGCCGACAACAGCATCGAAGCGCAGATCGTCCGGCTGCGCTGATGCCGCCCGCCGCCGCAACGGGAACCGTCAGCCGCGGCGGCGGTCACTGCGTTAGCTCTTCTTCCCCGGGGCGAGCCCGCCGGGCATGCCCGTGACCTGACCATCGACGAGAAGGAACCCGCCATGCAATCGACCCGCCGCCGTTTCGTTGTTGCTGCCGCGCTGGCGCCGGCCGCTTCGATCACATTCGCCCAGCCGAAGGAGCCGGTGGCGCTGCGCGACTACCGCGACGTGAACCCGCGGCAGCCGGTGGACACCGGCAACAAGATCGAGGTGCTGGAGTTCTTCCAGTACAGCTGCCCGCACTGCGCCAGCTTCGATCCCGACCTGGAGGCGTGGCGCAAGAAGATGCCGGCCGACGTCGAGTACCGCCGCCTGCCGGTGGCCTTCAGCCCGGCGACCGCCAACCACACCAAGATCTACTACACGCTGCTGCAGCTGGGCAAGGTCGACGAGATGCACAAGAAGGTGTTCGCCGCCTACCACGGGCAGAAGAAGAGGCTGCTCGACCCGAACGAGATCGCCGACTTCATGGCCGCCAACGGCATCGACCGCAAGCTCTGGCTCGACACCTTCAACTCGTTCGGCGTGGCCACGCAGACCAGCCGGGCGACGCAGATCTGGGAGGCCTACAAGCTCGACGGCACGCCGGCGGTCGCCATCGACGGCAAGTGGATGACGGCGCCGTCGATGGCCGGCAGCCGCGCCGCCACGCTGCCGGTGATGGACTACCTGGTCGTGCTGGCCCGCAAGGAACGCGCCGCCAAGAAGTAGGAAATCGGGGGCGGAGTCGAATTTCGCGCCGGCCCCGCTGACCGATCGATGAACGTCTTCCTAACCGGCGCCTCCAGCGGCATCGGCGCCGCGCTCGCCGCCGAGTTCGCGCGCCGCGGCGCCGTGCTCGGTCTGGTGGCGCGGCGGCGGGCACCCCTCGACGAGATGGTCGCCCGGGTGCCGGGGCGGCATCACGTCTACGCCGTCGACGTCACCGACAAGGACGCGCTGATCGCCGCCGGCCGCGCCTTCGACGATGCCACCGGCGGTGCCGACATCGTGGTGGCCAACGCCGGCATCTCGGTCGGCGTGCTGACCGAGCACTACGAGGACCTCGAGGCCTTCGGCGACGTCTTCGAGACCAACGTGCTGGCGATGGCCTACACCTTCCACCCGTTCATCGCCCGCATGCGCGCGCGCGGCCGCGGCACGCTGGTGGGCATCTCCAGCGTGGCCGGCGTGCGCGGCCTGCCCGGCTCGGAGGCGTACTGCGCCTCGAAGGCGGCGGTGGCGAGCTACTGCGAGAGCCTGCGCGTCGAACTGAAGCGCAGCGGCGTGAAGGTGGTGACGATCGCCCCCGGATTCGTGCGCACGCCGCTGACGGCGAAGAATCCCTACCGGATGCCGTTCCTGATGGAGCCGGCCGACTTCGCCCGGCAGGCGGTCGAGGCGATGCTCGCCGGCGTCTCCTACCGCGTCATTCCCTGGCAGATGGGCGTCGTCGCCGGGCTGCTGCGGCTGGCTCCGAACCGCCTGTTCGACCGCGCCTTCGGCAACCGGCCGCACAAGCCGCGCCGCCCGCCGACCGCGGCCGGTTGACGGACGCCAGGCTCAGCCTGCCGCGCGCAGCCGCGCGAAGCCGGCGTCGAGGTCGGCGATCAGATCGGCCGGATCCTCCAGCCCGGCACCGATGCGGAACAGCCTGCCGGCGTACTCGTACGGCGTCACCGTCCGCTCCGGCAGCGCCGGGATCAGCAGGCTCTCGAAACCGCCCCACGAGTAACCGCGGCCGAACAGCCGCATGCCGTCGATGAAGGCCGCAAAGCGCGCCTCGGCAACGCCCGGCTTCAGCACCACGCCGAACAGCCCCGAGGCACCGCTCATGTCGCGCTGCCACAGCGCGTGGCCCGGATCGCCGGGGTCGGCCGGGTACAGGATGCGCTCGACCTCCGGCTGCCGCTTCAGCCAGGCGATCAACGCTTCCGCGGTGGCGCGGTGCTGCACCAGCCGCGCGCCCATCGAGCGCAGGCCGCGCAGCGCCAGCCAGCAGTCGTCCGGGCTGGTGGTCAGCCCGTAGTGGTGGATCGTCTCGCGCATGCGCGGCCAGGCGCGCTCGTTGCAGGTGACCGTGCCGATGATCAGATCCGAGTGGCCGCCGATGTACTTGGTCGCCGCGTGCACCGACACGTCGACCCCGTGCGCCAGCGGCCGGAAGTACAGCGGCGTGGCCCAGGTGTTGTCGATGACGCTCACCGTGTCGTGCGCGCGGGCGACCTGCGCCAGCAGCGGCACGTCCTGCATCTCGAAGGTCAGCGAGCCCGGCGACTCGAGGAACAGCAGCCGCGTGTTCGACCGGAACAGCGCCTCCACCGCGGCGCGGCCCTGCTCGCCGATGCGCGGGTCGTAGAAGCTCGCCTGCACGCCGTAGCGCGGCAGCGTGTCGCGGGCGAAGCGGCGCGTCGGCCCGTACACCGAGTCGGGCACCAGCACGTGGTCGCCCTGCTGCACGAAGGCGAGGATGGCCATCGTGCAGGCGGTGAGCCCCGACGGGAAGGCCCAGCTGCGGTGGCCGCCTTCGAGCGCGGTCAGCGCCTTGTAGAAGGCGAGGTGCGACGGCGTGCCGTAGATGCCGTAGGCGGCCGGCGTGCCGCCTTCGCCGTCCTCGCCGGCGTTGCGGCGGCCCACCCGGCTGCGCATGTCCGCCACGTCGGCGTGCAGCACGGTCGAGCCGCGCACCAGCAGCGGATTGACGTAGTCGAAGCCGTCGCCGGCGTCGCGGCCGAGCGTGACCAGTTGCGTCGCGGGTCGGCGGTTGCTGTCGTCGCTCATGGTCCCTAGGTTCGGTTCGGGGCGGCGCTGCGGACGCTAGCGCGCGGCGAAACGGTAGACGCCATCGCTGCCGAGCCGGCGCTCGAGGCGGCCGTCGAACCATAGCGCGTGCAGGTGTGCCAGCGACTCGCCGAGGGCGAAGGACGTCTGGTGCAGGTCGAGTTCGCGCGGGAACAGCACCGGCACGATGTCGGCGGCGCTCGCCGGCCGCGCGCAGGCTGCCAGCACGTCGTCCAGGCGGGCCCGGTGGTGCGCGTGCTGCTGCGCGACGCGCTTGTGCAGGCCGAGGAACGGCTTGCCGTGCGAAGGCAGCACCAGCGTGTCCTGCGGCAGTTGCAGGTAACGGTCGAGCGAATGCAGGTACTGCGGCAGCGGGTTGCCCTCCGGCTCGACCTCGAACACGCTGACGTTGGTCGAGATGCGCGGCAGCACCATGTCGCCGGAGACCAGCAGGCCGTCCTCGGCACAGAACAGCGACACGTGCTCGGGCGCGTGGCCGTGGCCGACGATCACCTCGAACACCCGCTTGGCGCCGTGCGGGCCGATGGCGATCGACTGGCCGTGCTGGATCCGCCGGTACGACGGCGGCACCGCCGGCACCAGCTTCGCGTAGTAGCCGGCGCCGCGCGCGCGGACCTTGGCCAGCGACTCCGCGTCGGCCAGGCCGTGGCGGGCGAAGTGCGCGGCGGTCCGCTCACCCGCCTCGTCGCCCAGTTCGCCCTTCGTCTGCGACAGCAGGCGGCCGATGGTCCACTCGGTGGCGCTCATCCACAGCGGCGCGCTCCAGCGACGGCTCTCGCCGCCGGCGGCGAGCCAGTGCGCCAGACCCAGGTGGTCCGGATGAAAGTGGGTGGCGATCAGGCGCAGCAGCGGCCGGCCGGCGAACACCGCATCGAAGATCGTCTCCCACGCCGCCTTGGTCTCGTCGGAGGTGATGCCGCAGTCGACGATGGTCCAGCCGCGCACCCCGTCGATCTCGTCGTCGAGCAGCCACAGGTTGATGTGGTCGAGCGCGAACGGCAGCCGCATGCGCACCCAGTGCAGTCCGGGCCGCAGCACGGCAGCCGTGCCGAGCGCCGGCACGTCGGGCCACGGGTAGGCGAGCTCGTGCTCGAGCGGATTCATGCCGGCGGCCGATCGGCGGACGATCGCGCACGCGGCGGCTCGACCAGGAAGGCCGACGCCGGGCGTCCGTCGGGCAGCACGAGGCGTCTGGACAGAAGGCGCTCGCAGGGCTCGAGCCCGGCCAGTTGCAGCAGCGAACCGAGCTGCGATGAAACCAGCACCTGGCCCGGACGCGCTGCCGCGGCCAGGTCGCATGCCTGCTGCAGGCCGCGGCTGCCGACCCGCGGCGCGCCGCCCGGGCCGTTGGCTTCCTTGACCCCCGAGGCAAAGCCGAAGCGAAGCGGCGGCTGGCGGCGGCTGGCGGCGGTGCGGCAGCCGTGCAGGATCAGCTGCGCGCCAGCGGCGTCGTACTGCACGAACGCCGCCTTGACGTCGTCCTGCGACAGCACCAGGGCGCCGAAGCGGCGCGCCCATTCGACGAACTCGTCGATCGCCTCCTGGTCGGGCTGCGCGGCGACCGCACAGCCGACGATGTGAAAACGCGCATGCATCGTGTCGTTGTCGTCCGGCCCTCGCCCGCCGCGGACGGCGCCGGTTGGTGACGATTCCCCGCCTGCATTATCGTCCGTTCGTTGCCGCATCCGCCGCCGCGCAGCGGCCGGCCCCGACCGAAGACCGATGCTCAAGGCGATCCGCGACTTCTTCGAACAGAACCTCGGCCAGGCCGCTGCGGCGGCGCCCGAGGCGCACCGCCTGCAGCTGGCCACCGCCGCGCTGCTGGTCGAGGTGGTGCGCTCCGACGGCACCATCGCGCCGGCCGAGCGCGAGGCGATGCTGGCGGCCCTCGGCGGCAAGTTCTCGCTGGCGCCGCAGGAGGCGGCAGCGCTGGTCGAGCTGGCCGAGCAGGAGAGCCGGCTGGCCAACGACACCTACCAGTTCACCTCGCTGATCAACCGCGACTTCTCGCCGGCGCAGAAGCTGCGGGTGATCGAGCTGATGTGGCAGGTCGCCTACGCCGACGCCGCGCTCGGCGCGCACGAGCAGCACGTGCTGCGCCGGATCGCCGAGCTGCTGCACGTGCCGCATGGCGACTACATCGCGGCGAAGATGCGCGCCCGCGACGCCGCCGGCTGAACGCCGGTCAGCCGGCGATCAGTTCGAGCAGCTGCCCGCCGTAGTTGGCGAGCTTGCGTTCGCCCAGCCCGGCAATGCCGCGCAGCGCCTCGACGCTGGCCGGCCGCGCCTGGGCAATCGCCTGCAGCGTGGCGTCGTGGAAGACGACATAGGCGGGCACGCCGTGGCTGCGGGCGACCCTTGCGCGCCAGTCGCGCAGCCGCTCGTACAGCGCCGCCGCCGCGGCGTCCATCGTCCCGGCCGCCGCCGCCTTCGCCTTCCTCGCCTTGCCGCGCGCCGTCGCCAGCTGGCGGCGCAGCTCGATGCGCCGCTCACCGCGCAGCACCGCGCGGCTGGCCTCGGTCAGGCGCAGCACGTTGAAGCGCTCGTAGTCGACCTCCACCAGGTGCTGCGCCACCAGCTGGCGCAGCAGCAGCCGCCACTCGGCCTCGCCCACGTCGGCACCGACACCGAAGGTGGTGAGCTTCCCGTGGCCGAACTTCTGCACCTTGTCGGTGAGCTTGCCGCGCAGCACGTCGATGATGTGCGTGGCGGCGAAGCCGAAGCCGCTCGCCTGCTGGCAGCGGTAGATGCACGACAGCAGCTTCCTGGCGTCGTCGCTGGCGTCGCGCACCTGCGGCGGCGACAGGCAGTTGTCGCAGTTGCCGCAGGGGCCGCTCGGCTCGCCGAAGTAGGCGAGCAGCCGCACCCGCCGGCAGTCGGCCGCCTCCGCCAGGCCGAGCATCGCGTCGAGCTTGGCGGCCGACAGCCGCTTGTAGGTCTCCTCCGCTTCCGACATCTCGATCAGGCGCCGCTGCTGCACCACGTCGGCCAGGCCGTAGGTCATCCACGCGTCTGCCGGCTGCCCGTCGCGGCCGGCGCGGCCGGTCTCCTGGAAGTAGCCCTCGATGCTCTTCGGCATGTCGAGGTGGGCGACGAAGCGCACGTCGGGCTTGTCGATGCCCATGCCGAAGGCGATCGTGGCGACGATCACCTGGCCGTCCTCCGCCTTGAAGCGGCGCTGGTTGTCCGCCCGCGCCTGCGCCGCCATGCCGGCGTGGTACGGCGCCGCGGCGACGCCGTGCGCGACCAGGAAGGCCGCCACCTCCTCGACCGTGTTGCGGGCGAGGCAGTAGACGATGCCGGCCTCGCCGGGGTGCTCCTCGGTGATGAAGCGCAGCAGCTGCTCGCGCGGCTCGCGTTTCTCGACGATCCGGTCGCGGATGTTCGGCCGGTCGAAGCTGGCGACGAACACCTGCGCGTCGACCAGCAGCCGGCCGACGATCTCCTGCCGCGTCGGCACGTCGGCGGTGGCGGTGAGCGCGACTCTGGGCACGCGCGGCCAGCGTTCGCGCAGCAGCGAAAGCTGGCCGTACTCGGGGCGGAAGTCGTGCCCCCACTGCGAGACGCAGTGCGCCTCGTCGATGGCGAACAGGGCGATCGGGCACTCGTCGAGCAGCCGCTGGCAGCGCGCGGTCAGCAGCCGCTCCGGCGCGACGTAGACGAGGTCGAGCTCGCCGCGCCGCATCGCCTCTTCCACGGCGGCCGCCTCGCGCGCGCCTAGCGTCGAGTTCAGGAAGGCGGCACGGACTCCGAGTTCCTGCAGGGCCGCCACCTGGTCGGCCATCAGGGCGATCAGCGGCGAGACGACGACGCCGACGCCGTCGCGCAGCAGCGCCGGGACCTGGTAGCAGATCGACTTGCCGCCGCCGGTGGGCATCAGCACCAGCGCGTCGCCGCCGCCGGCCACGTGGTCGATCACCTCGCGCTGGAAGCCGCGGAAGCTGGCGTAGCCGAAGACTTCGCGCAGGATCGACTGCGCAGTGCGCCCGTTCATGGGCAGCGAGGGTAGCAAGCGCCGCGCGGTCGGCACGGCGCGGTTGCGCGCTTCGCCGAGGTTCCGCAGGAAGGGCTCCGGGCGGCGGCGGTGCGACGGACTGCGCAATTCGTGCCGTGGGCTGCGCGCCGCCGGCGACGGCGGGAGCTACGATCTGCGCCGATCCGAGGAGCCCGACCGATGCCCGCCGAATTCAACGCCGCCGACGCCGAGCCGTCGAGCACCGAGTACAGCGTTGCCTGGGTCGCCTACGCGCTGCAGGCGACCGGCGCATTCGGTTTCCTGCTCGGCCCGCTGGTCGGCCTGGTCATCAGCTACGTCCGCCGCGACGTCGCCGGCGCAGGCTACCTCGCCTCGCACCACCGCTGGCTGATCCGCACGGTGTGGTGGACGGCGCTCGGCTACCTCGCCTGCCTGGCGGTGATCTTCTTCGGCGCCTGGCCAATCATCAGCGAGATCTTCCGCGAGGCGATCCGCACCGGCGGCCAGGCGCAGGAGTTCAGCTTCGGCATCGCCTGGGACTCGATCTTCGCCACCGTCGGCGCGGCGATGCTCGGCGGGCTGGGCATCGTCGTCGTCTGGATCTGGAACCTGTACCGGATCATGCGCGGCGGCTTCCTGCTGGCCGATCGCAGTCCCGCCCCGTAGGGCGGGCGGCGGCCGCCGCGGGCCGGCCGGCGCGCGGCTACGATTGGGGCTTGCCGCCCCGCCTGGCAGGTCCGCCGCCATGCAGTACAAGATCCTCGATCCGCAGTTCGAGCAGCGAGTGCGCGAGTCGTTCGCCCGCCAGGCGGCGATGGCGCTGATCGGCGCGACCATGACGCGGGTCGAGCCCGGCCGCTGCACGATCGAACTGCCGGTGCGCGACGACCTCACCCAGCAGCACAAGTTCGTCCACGGCGGCGTGGTCGGCATGATCGCCGACTCGGCCGGCGGCTATGCCGCCTTCACGCTGATGCCGCCCGGTGCCGGCGTACTGACGGTGGAGTTCAAGATCAACATGCTGGCGCCGGCCAAGGGCGAACGGCTGATCGCCCGTGGCGAGGTGCTCAAGCCCGGCCGCACGCTGTCGATCGTCCGCGCCGATGTCTGGGCGCTGGAGGCCGGCCGCGAAACGCTGATCGCCGCGATCCAGCAGACGTTGATGGTGATGCACGGCATGGAAGCCGAGCCGCGCGTCTGACCGGCGCGCCGGCACCGTACCCCGCACGAACCCGCCAGGAGAACCTGATGCAGCAGCTTCCCGGACTCGACTTCGGCCTCGGCGACGACATCGAGGCGCTGCGCGACGCGGTGCGCGAGTTCGCGCAGGCCGAGATCGCGCCGCGCGCCGCCGAGATCGACCGTTCCGACCAGTTCCCGATGGACCTGTGGCGCAGGATGGGCTCGCTCGGCGTGCTCGGTGTCACCGTCGCCGAGGAGTACGGCGGCGCCAACATGGGCTACCTGGCGCACATGATCGCGATGGAGGAGATAAGCCGCGCCTCGGCCTCGGTCGGCCTGTCCTACGGCGCCCACTCCAACCTGTGCGTCAACCAGATCCACCGCAACGGCAGCGCGGCGCAGAAGGAGAAGTACCTGCCGAAGCTGGTCTCCGGCGAGCACGTCGGCGCGCTGGCGATGAGCGAGGCGGGCGCCGGCTCCGACGTGATCTCGATGAAGCTGCGCGCGGACGACAGGGGCGGCTACTACGTCCTGAACGGCAGCAAGATGTGGATCACCAACGGCCCCGACGCCGACACCCTGGTGGTCTACGCCAAGACCGAGCCCGAGATGGGCGCGCGCGGCGTGACG
>JBHJND010000457.1:0-7495 GCA_048497655.1 Caballeronia novacaledonica | reverse complement strand
AAGCGCGCCGAGCGGGTGCGGCTGGTGGCGATGCCGGCCGACGCCGAGGGCCGGCAGGACGCGCGGCGGTAGCGGGCGGGAAGAAGGCAGGGCGCAGGGAGGCGCCCGGAAGAACATGGTTTCACTGTCTTGGTACCTGGGGGTCGGCGCGCTGCTGTTCGCCATCGGCGTGGTCGGCATCTTCCTGAACCGCCGCAACCTGATCGTGCTGCTGATGGCGATCGAGCTGATGCTGCTCGCCGTCAACATGAACTTCGTCGCCTTCTCGCACTTCCTCGGCGACTACCACGGCCAGGTGTTCGTCTTCTTCATCCTGACGGTGGCGGCGGCCGAGGCGGCGATCGGCCTGGCGATCCTGGTGACGCTGTTCCGCAACCTCGCGACGATCAACGTCGACGAGCTCGACCAGCTGAAGGGCTGACGATGGACCCCCACGCGCACCGGGTTCGCTGTGCCACGACCGGGCAGGCGCCGGCATGACGTCGATGCAGAAGCTCTACCTGCTCGTGCCGCTGGCGCCGCTGGTGGGGGCACTGGTTGCCGGCCTGCTCGGCCGTGTGGTCGGCCGCTCGGGGGCGCACGCGGTGACGATCCTCGGCGTGCTGGTGTCGACCATCGCCTCGGCGGCCGTGTTCGTCGACGTGATGGGCGGCAACAGCTTCAACGGCACCGTCTACACCTGGGCGACGGTCGGCGAGATGAAGCTGGAGGTCGGCTTCCTGATCGATTCGCTGACGGCGACCATGATGCTGGTGGTCACCTTCGTGTCGCTGATGGTGCACGTCTACACGATCGGCTACATGGCGGACGACCCCGGCTACCAGCGCTTCTTCGCCTACATCTCGCTGTTCACCTTCTCGATGCTGATGCTGGTGATGAGCAACAACTTCCTGCAGCTGTTCTTCGGCTGGGAGGCGGTTGGCCTGGTCTCCTACCTGCTGATCGGCTTCTGGTGGAAGCGGCCGACCGCCATCTACGCCAATCTCAAGGCGTTCCTGGTCAACCGGGTCGGCGACTTCGGCTTCGTGCTCGGCATCGGCCTGGTGTTCGCCTGGTTCGGCACGCTCGACTACGCGGCGGTGTTCAAGGCGGCGCCGGCGCTCGCGTCGGCCGGCACCACGCTGCCGGGGACCTCCTGGCTGCTGATCACCGTCATCTGCATCTGCCTGTTCGTCGGCGCGATGGGCAAGAGCGCGCAGTTCCCGCTGCACGTCTGGCTGCCCGACTCGATGGAGGGCCCCACGCCGATCTCGGCGCTGATCCACGCGGCGACGATGGTCACCGCCGGCATCTTCATGGTGGCGCGCATGTCGCCGCTGTTCGAGTTGTCCGATGCCGCGCTGTCCTTCGTCATCGTGATCGGCGCCATCACCGCACTGTCGATGGGATTCCTCGGCATCGTGCAGAACGACATCAAGCGGGTGATCGCCTACTCGACGCTGTCGCAGCTCGGCTACATGACGGTGGCGCTCGGCGCCTCGGCCTACTCGGTGGCGATCTTCCACCTGATGACGCACGCCTTCTTCAAGGCGCTGCTGTTCCTCGCCGCCGGCAGCGTCATCATCGGCCTGCACCACGACCAGGACCTGCGCAACATGGGCGGCCTGCGCAAGTACATGCCGGTGACCTGGATCACCTCGCTGGTCGGCTCGCTGGCCCTGATCGGCACGCCGCTGTTCTCCGGCTTCTACTCGAAGGACAGCATCCTGGTGGCGGCCGGGGCGGCGCGCGACGCCGGCCTGTCCGGCGCCGCGTTCGCCCATGCCGCGGTGATGATCGGCGTCTTCGTCACTGCCTTCTACTCTTTCCGCATGTACTTCCTGGCCTTCCACGGCGAGGAGCGCTTCGGCAGGCAACACGCTCACCACGACGACCGGGACGACGAGGAACCGTCGGCTGACCACCACCACGGTCTGGCGCCCGGGCAGACGCCGCACGAGTCCCCCGCGGTGGTCACCCTGCCGCTGATCCTGCTGGCGATCCCGTCGGTGGTGATCGGCTTCGTGTCGGTCGGCATGTTCCTTTTCGGCACCTTCTTCGAGGGCGTGATCTTCGTCGATGCAGCCAAGCATCCGGAGATGAGCAAGCTCGCCGAGATGTGGCTGTCGTTCGGCGATGTCAACGCGCGGCCTTGGCAGATGGCGCTGCACGGGCTCGCCACCGCGCCGTTCTGGCTGGCGGTGGCCGGGGTGGTGCTGGCCTGGTTCTTCTACCTGAAGCGGCCCGACATCCCGGCGGCGATCGCGCGGCGCTTCGCCGCCGTGCACCGGCTGCTGGAGAACAAGTACTACCTCGACCGATTCAACGAGGTGGTCTTCGCCGGCGGCGCGCGGCTGCTGGGCCGCGGCCTGTGGAAGGGCGGCGACATGGCGCTGATCGACGGGGTGGCGGTGAACGGCAGCGCGAAGCTGGTCGGCTGGATCGCCGCGGTGATCCGCCGCCTGCAGTCGGGCTATATCTACCACTACGCGTTCGCGATGCTGATCGGCGTGGGCCTGGTGCTGTTCTTCTTCCTGACCCTGCCCTACGTGCTGTCGGCGCGCTGACCGCGACCTGAACGAGAATGCACAACACGCTTCCCTGGCTGAGCCTCGCGATCTGGCTGCCGATCGGCTTCGGCGTGCTGATCCTCGGCGCCGGCCGCGACCGCAACGCCGGCGTGGTGCGCACGGTGGCGCTGGTCGGCAGCCTGCTCGGCCTGCTGGTCACGTTGCCGCTGTACACCGGCTTCGACGCCGCGCAGGCGGGCCTGCAGTTCGTCGAGAAGGCGGCGTGGATCGAGCGGCTGAACGCGAACTACCACCTCGGGGTCGACGGTCTGTCGGTGTGGTTCGTGATCCTGACCGCCTTCATCACGGTGATCGTGGTGATCGCCGGCTGGGAGGTGATCGAGAGCCGCGTCGCCCAGTACTACGCCGCCTTCCTCATCCTGTCGGGCCTGATGATCGGCGTGTTCGCCGCCGCCGACGGGCTGCTGTTCTACATCTTCTTCGAGGCCACGCTGATCCCGATGTACATCATCATCGGCGTCTGGGGCGGGCCGAACCGGGTCTACGCGGCGTTCAAGTTCTTCCTCTACACGCTGGCGGGCTCGCTGCTGATGCTGGTGGCGCTGGTCTACCTCTTCTACACCGCCGGCGGCAGCTTCGACCTGGCCGCCTGGCGCACGGTGAAGATCCCGCTCACCGCGCAGGTGCTGCTGTTCCTCGCCTTCCTTGCCGCCTTCTCGGTCAAGGTGCCGATGTGGCCGGTGCACACCTGGTTGCCTGACGCCCACGTCGAGGCTCCCACCGGCGGCTCGGTGGTGCTGGCGGCGATCATGCTCAAGCTCGGCGCCTACGGCTTCCTGCGCTTCTCGCTGCCGATCACGCCGGACGCGGCGCACGAGCTGGCCTGGTTCATCATCGCCATCTCGCTGGTGGCGGTGGTCTACGTCGGCTTCGTCGCGCTGGTGCAGACCGACATGAAGAAGCTGGTCGCCTACAGCTCGATCGCCCACATGGGCTTCGTCACCCTCGGCCTGTTCATCTTCAACCGGATCGGCCTCGAGGGGGCGATCGTGCAGATGATCTCGCACGGCTTCGTCTCCGGCGCCATGTTCCTGTGCATCGGCGTCATGTACGACCGCATGCACAGCCGCAGCATCGCCGACTACGGCGGCGTGGTGAACACGATGCCGCGCTTCGCCGCCTTCATGATGCTGTTCGCGATGGCCAACTGCGGGCTGCCGGGCACCAGCGGCTTCGTCGGCGAGTTCTACGTGATCCTCGGCGCGGTCAAGTTCGACTTCTGGATCGGCATGGCAGCGGCCAGCACGCTGATCCTCGGCGCCGCCTATTCGCTGTGGATGTACAAGCGGGTGATCTTCGGCGAGGTGGCCAACGAGCGGGTCGCCGGGCTCACCGACATCGGCGCCCGCGAGTTCCTCGTCCTCGCCCTGCTGGCCGGCGCGGTGCTGTGGATGGGCGTGTACCCGAAGCCGTTCACCGACCTGATGGGCCCGTCGGTGGCTGACCTGCTCGAGCACGTCGGCCAGTCGAAGATCCCGCCGGCGCAGTAGGGGCAGCGCGATGGACAACCTGAACCTCATTGCCGCCGCGCCGGAGATCTTCCTCGCCGTGGCGACGATGCTGATCCTGCTGGCCGACCTGTTCCTCGGCGAGGCGCGCCGCGACGTAACCTACGCGCTGTCGCTCGCCGCGCTGGTTGCGACGGCGGCGATCTGCACCATCTTCCTCGCGCGGGACGAGGTCATCTACGCCTTCGGCGGCCTGTACGTGGCCGACCCGATGGCCAGCGTGCTGAAGATCTTCGCCGCGCTGGCCACCGGACTGGTGCTGGTCTACGGGCAGGGCTACGCACGCGACCGCGGCATCTGGCACGGCGAGCTGTTCGTCCTGACGCTGTTCGTGCTGCTCGGCGTCATGCTGATGACCTCGGCCAACAACCTGCTGGTCGTCTACCTCGGGCTGGAACTGCAGGCACTCGCCCTGTACGCGCTGGTGGCGCTGCGCCGCGACGACGTCCGCGCCACCGAGGCGGCGATGAAGTACTTCGTGCTCGGCGCGCTCGCCTCGGGCTTCCTGCTGTACGGCATGTCGATGCTTTACGGCGCCGCCGGCACGCTCGACATCAACGAGCTGGCCCGCAACGTCGGCTCCGGCAGGGTCGCCAGCCGCGCCGCGCTGGTGCTCGGCACGGTGTTCATCGTCTCCGGCCTGGCCTTCAAGCTCGGCGCGGTGCCGTTCCACATGTGGCTGCCCGACGTCTACCACGGCGCGCCGACGCCGGTCACCGTGCTGATCGGCTCGGCGCCGAAGCTGGCGGTGTTCGCCATCGCCTTCCGCATGCTGGTCGAGGGGCTGCTGCCGCTGGCCGTCGACTGGCAGCAGATGCTGGCGGTGCTGGCCGTCGCCTCGCTCGCCGTCGGCAACGTCACTGCCATCGCGCAGACGAATCTCAAACGGATGCTCGCCTATTCGACCATCGGCCAGATGGGCTTCATGCTGCTGGCGATGTTCTCCGGCGTGGTCGGCGGCAACCCGATGACCGCCGCCAACGCCTGGAGCGCGGCGATGTTCTACGTGATCACCTATGCGATCACCACGCTCGGCACCTTCGGCATCGTCATGCTGCTGGCGCGGCAGGGCTTCGAGGCGGAGGAGATTGCCGACCTGAAGGGGCTGAACCGGCGCAGCCCGTGGTACGCATTCGTGATGCTGCTGCTGATGTTCTCGCTGGCCGGCATCCCGCCGACGGTGGGCTTCTACGCCAAGCTGGTGGTGCTGCAGGCGCTGCTCGGTGGCGGCATGGGAGGCCTGGGCGGCTCGACCGCCATCTGGCTGGCGGTGACCGCCGTGCTGTTCTCGCTGGTGGCCGCCTACTACTACCTGCGCGTGGTCAAGGTGATGTATTTCGACGAGCCGACCGACACCTCGCCGATCGTCGCCACGCCCGACATGCGCGTGGCGCTGTCGGTCAACGGCATCTCGGTGCTGGTGCTCGGCATCGTTCCGCAGTACCTGCTGGCGCTGTGCGCGCAGGCGATGGTGCGCACGCTCGGCGGCTGAGGCGGCGGGAGCGGCGAGGTCGATGAGCGTCGAGCCCGGTTCGCCCGACCTGCTGGCCGAGGAGACCCTCGAGTCGCGGCTGGCCTACCGCGGTCAGTTCCTGCAGGTCTACGAGGACAGGGTGCGCTGCCCCGACGGGCACGTGGCACCGCGCGAGTACCTGCGCCATCCGGGTGCGGTGATGGCGGTGCCGCTGCTCGACGACGGCCGCCTGGTGCTGGAGCGGCAGTACCGCTATCCGCTGCGTCGCAGTTTCATCGAGTTCCCGGCCGGCAAGATCGATCCGGGCGAGGACATCCTCGGCTGCGCGCAGCGCGAGTTGCGCGAGGAGACCGGCTACACCGCGCGCGAGTGGGTCTACCTCGGCGGGTTTCACAATGCGATCGGCTACTGCGACGAGAAGATCGAGATCTACCTCGCCCGCGGGCTGGCCTTCGACGCTACGGTGGACAACGACGGGGAGGTGCTGGAGATCTTCACCGCCACGCTGGACGAACTGCTCGGCTGGATCGCCGCCGGCACCGTCACCGACGTGAAGACGATCATCGGCGCCTACTGGCTGCAGCAGTACCTCGCCGGGGCCTGGCCTCGGCGCAGCCCGGCGCGCTGAGCGCGCCGGGATCATCGACGAGTCACTGCTGGTTTGCCTTGCCGGCGCGGCGGCGCCACGGTCGCCTCGCGGCTGTGCCGGCGACGGATCAGTGCGCCGGCAGCGGGGTGGCCAGGCGCGGCGCCCGGTCGCCCTCGCGAAGCGGCAGGTGAACCAGCGCTGCCGCCGTGGCGAGCAGGACGTCGGCGAGCCACATCCAGCGGTAGTCGCCGCTGATCTGGAACTCGACGCCGCCGAGCCAGGTGCCGAGAAAGCTGCCTATCTGGTGCATGGCCATCGTGATGCCGAACAGCACGGCCAGTCTCGGCGCGCCGTACAGGCGGGCCAGGATTCCGGTGGTCAGTGGCAGCGTCGCCATGTAGGTCAGGCCCATCCACAGGGCGAAGACGAGCAGCACTGGCTGGCTCGGCGGCAGCGCGATGAACGCCGCCACGCCGAGCGCCCGCAGGGCATAGACGGCGGCCAGCAGCAGCTTGATCGGCGCGCGCTGCATCAGCCAGCCCGCGCCGAGGCTGCCGGCGATGTTGCAGGCACCGACCACGGCCAGCCACAGCCCGGAGAAGGTCGGCGGCAGGCCGCACATCTCGATCACGCCGGGCATGTGCGTGGTGAGAAACGACACGTGGAAGCCGCAGACGAAGAAGCCGGCGGTCACGCACCAGTAGCCCGGCTCGCACAGCGCGTGCAGCGCCGGTGTCGACCCGCTGGCCGCGGCCTCGACGACGGCCACCGGCGGGGCGCGGAACATCCGTGCCAGCGGCGTGGCGGCAAGAAGGGTGGCGGCGAACGCCAGCAGCGCGGCCCGCCAGCCGAAGGAGGAGATCAGTGCCGCGCCGACCATCGAGTAGAGCAGCTGGCCGGCTGAACTCCCGGCGCTGACAACGCCCATCGCCAGCGGATGCCGTTCGGCCGGCACCCGCTGGGCGACCACCGCCATCAGCATCGGCGCGCCCAGCGCGGCACCGCTGACCCCGCCGAAGACCATCGCCGCGGTCAGCGACGCGGCGCCCTCGCTGACCGTGAGCAGGGCGAGGCCGACGCTGGAGGCGATTGCGCCGATCAAGACCCGCAGCCAGACGCACGGTCTCGCGCAGTCGATCCATCACGGTGAGCTGTCCGTGCGAGAACCGCGCGATCACCATGTGAAAGCTGTTCGAGCCGAGATCGACCGCGCCGAGGCTGCCGGCGATGTTGCAGGCACCGACGACGGCCAGCCACAGCCCGGAGAAGGTCGGCGGCAGGCCGCACATCTCGATCACGCCGGGCATGTGCGTGGTGAGAAACGACACGTGGAAGCCGCAGACGAAGAAGCCGG
>JBHJND010000456.1:0-6940 GCA_048497655.1 Caballeronia novacaledonica | reverse complement strand
CGGCCTGCTCGAGGACCTGGCGGAGAACCGCCGGGACGACTACGCGAAGTTCTGGGCCGAGTTCGGCCAGGTGCTGAAGGAAGGCGTCGGCGAGGACCACGCCAACAAGGACCGCATCGCGAAACTGCTGCGCTTCTCGAGTACGAAGAGCGATGCGCAGGCGGTGTCGCTTGCCGACTACGCCGGCAGGATGAAGGACAAGCAGAAGGCGATCTACTACGTCACCGCCGACACGCTCGAGGCGGCGCGGCACAGCCCGCACCTGGAGGTGTTCCGCAAGAAGGACGTCGAGGTGCTGCTGCTCGTCGACCGCATCGACGAGTGGATGCTGGGCTTCCTGCACGACTTCGAAGGCAAGCCGCTGGAGTCGATCGCCAAGGGCGACCTCGATCTCGGCGAACTGGCCGACGCGGCAGAGAAGGAGGAGCAGGCGAGGGTCGCCGACGAATACAAGGAGCTGGTCGGCAAGGTGAAGACGGCGCTCGGCGAGCGGGTGAAGGACGTGCGGGTGACGCTGCGCCTGACCGACTCGCCGGCCTGCGTGGTGGCCGACCGCGACGCGATGAGCGGCCACCTGGCGCGGCTGCTCAAGGCGGCCGGGCAGAGCGCACCCGAGAGCAGGCCGATCCTCGAGCTGAATCCGCACCACCCGCTGGTGCAGCGGCTGAAGACCGAGGAGGCGAAGCTCGCCGACTGGTCGGCGCTGCTGCTCGAGCAGGCGGTGCTGGCCGAGGGCGGCCAGCTCGACGATCCGGCGGCGTTCGTCCGCCGCGTCAACGCGCTGCTGCTCGAAGCGGCGAAGTGACGGCGCTCGCCGGCGCGCGCCGCGCCCGCGCCGCCGTGCCGGCACGCCGGGAGGTCCTGCGCGGCTTCCCGCCGATCATCGACCGACGCACCGAGACGCTGATCCTCGGCAGCTTCCCGAGCACCGCGTCGCTCGCCGCCGGCCAGTACTACGCGCATCCGCGCAACCAGTTCTGGCGGCTGCTCGGCGCGCTGCTCGGCGAGCCGCTGGCGGAACTCGACTACGGCGAGCGCGCCGCGCGCGTGCTGTCGCACCGGTTCGGCATCTGGGACGTGCTCGACGCCTGCCGGCGGCCGGGCAGCCTGGACGCCGACATCCGCGACGCGCGGCCGAACGACTTCGCCGCCCTGCGCAGGCTGGCACCGCGGCTGCGACGCGTGCTGTTCAACGGCGGCACGGCCGGACGCTTCGCCGCGCAGTTCGCCGCAGCCGGCTTCGCCACCGGGGTGCTGCCGTCGAGCAGCCCGGCGCACGCCGGGCGCAGCTACGAGCAGAAGCTGGCGCTGTGGCGGGCCGCGCTGCAGGTGACGCAGTGAGCGGCCGCAAGGGCACCGCGCCGCGGTCGCGGCGGCTGTCGCCGCAGGTCACGCTGTCGGAGGAGGACGGCGTGCGCTACCTGCACTTCGGCACGGTGTGGGTGCAGGGCGCGATGCGGATCGGCCGGCCGTGGAAGATCGAGCTCGACTACCAGCGGCAGATGATGGCGCCGCTGCTGTTGCTGCCCGAGCCGGCACGGGTGCTGCAACTCGGCCTCGGCGCGGCGGCGCTGGCGCGCTTCTGCTGGAAGCACCTGCCGCGGTCGGAGATCACGGTGGTGGAGGTCAGCGAGGAGGTGCTGGCCACGGCGCGCCGCTGGTTCGCCCTGCCGCAGGACGACCGGCGGCTGGCCGTGCTGGTCGACGACGCCCGCAACGTGGTGGCGCAGCCGCGGCTGCGGCGCAGCTTCGACTGGCTGCAGGTCGACCTGTACGACCGCGCGGCGCGCGGGCCGGTGCTCGACGACGAGCCGTTCTACGCCGCCTGCCGGCGCCTGCTGCGGGCGCCCGGCATCGCCGTGTTCAACCTGTTCGGCCGCGCCTTCGAGCCGAGCTTCGCGCGCATCGCTGCCGCCTTCGACGACCGGGCGCTGGCGCTGCCGCGGGCCGACGCCGGCAACCGCATCGTGCTCGCCTTCAACGGGCCGCCGCTGGAGGTCGCCTGGCCGGAGCTGTACGCGCGCGCGACAGAGGTCGAGCGGCAGTTCGGGCTGCCCGCGCGCAGGTGGGTTTCCGGGCTGCGCGGGCAGGCGGCCGGCGCGGCCGCGCTGTCGGTCTGAACGGCTGGCCGGGACGCCGCGGCGGCCGGTGCCGACGGCCGGCGGGGGCCGTTGCGTAGAATGGTTTGCGGTAATGCGTCTGCCTGCTCGCACCCGCACGGGACGGGCGGCAATAATCCCCAATTCCCTTCGATGAAGCACAGCCGCGCCGGCAAGATCGACCGATGACCAGCCCGGACACTACCTTGCCCGGCCGCTCGGACGCGCGTTCGGCCGAGATCCTGCGCGGCGGGCTGGCGCTGGTTGCCGACCACGTGGCCGCCTCGCTGACGACCATGTTCGGTCCGGCGCTGGAGAGCCTGGCCGGCAAGGCGGACGACCCGGGCGCGGTCGCCGCACGGCACTTTCTCCAAGAACGGCGCATCCACCTCGACCGCGGTTTCCTCGACCGGCTGAAGCAGGAGCAGAACGAGGCGCTGAGCAGGCTGCTCAAGCGGGACACCGCCAGTGTCGCCGCCAGCCAGATCACCGCCGACTCGCTGTCGCTGGTCGAGGATGACGACGCGGCCACTTCCGAGTACGTGTCCAAGGTCGTGCGGCGGATGCAGGGCGCGCTCGAACTGCAGTTGCGCGAGATCAACGTCGTCACCGCGCACCTGGCGCGGCGCGACCGCGTGCACACCAGCGACGACCCGTTCGCGCCGGATATCTTCATGAAGGCGTTGCTCGAGGTCGCCCGCGACCTTGGGCTGGAGGCGAGCAACTGGCTGTCGCTGAGCGGCGCCTTCGAGCGGCCGATGACGGAGGAACTGCGGCGCGGCTACCAGAAGCTGCTGGATCACTTCCGCAAGAACAAGGTCGACGTTGCCGAGGTGCGGCGCGAACTGGCGGCGCGGCAGGCACTGGGTCGGCCGACGCTGAACCCGATGACGAAGACGCCTGCCACGACGGCGGGCGATTTCAACTCGGGCTTCGCGGTCACCCGCGGCCCGAAGACGACGCGCCTGCCTTGGCTGGACGAGGCGGAGCGCGTCTCCGAAGGGCGGCCCACGATAGCCGGCTTACCGACCGGCATGGGCGGCGCGCCCACCATGGGCCGAATGACCGTGACGACCTTCGGCGACGTGCGCGTCTCGCTCGACCAGATGATGGCGAGGATGGGTGCCGAGTTGCGCGGCCTGCCGGCGCCGGCGTCGTTCCCGCCGACCGGCGCGCCGCCGGCGGACCTGCTCGACGCGATCAACGAGATGCAGCATGTCGGCGTCCGCGCGCAGGCCGGTGCTGCCGCCGGCGAGCTGGCGCCGGCGGTCGGGGTTGCCGGCGTCGACCAGGGCGCCTGGCGCGAGGTGCTGCTCGCCAAGTCGAACCGCACGGTCGACAAGCTGACCATCGAGATCGTCGGCATGCTGTTCGACCAGGTGTTGCAGGACGAGCAGGTGCCGGCCGAGATCAAGGCCATCCTGTCGCGGCTGCAGTTCCCGGTGCTGAAGGTGGCGCTGGTCGACGCCGAGTTCTTCGCTTCCAGCTCCCACCCGGCGCGACGGCTGATCGACAGGCTCGCCTCCACCGCCGTGGGCTGGGAGCCGTACGGCGACGAGAACCAGCGCTACAGGAAGGAAGTCGAGCGGGTCGTGCTGCAGGTGCAGGAGCGCTTCGACAAGGACCTCGGGCTGTTCGAGCAGCTGCTCAAGGAGTTCGACGGCTTCATCGGCGAGATGCCGACCCGCGAGACCGACCCGGTGGCGCGCGCCAAGCGGGCGCTCGAGGAGGCGGAAAAGCGCGAGGTGCTGGTCATCAACACCACGATCCAGGTGCGGCGCGCCTTCGAGCACGTCGAGCTGGAGCAGTACCTGCGCGAGTTCCTGGTCGGCCCCTGGGTGCAGACGCTGGTGACCGCGACACTGCGCGACGAGCAGACACCGGGCTTCTCGAAGGCCTTCCGGCAGGTGATCCACGACATGGTGTGGAGCGTGCAGCCGAAGATGTCCGGCGACGAGCGCAAGCGGCTGGTGGCGCTGATTCCCGGCATGACACGCGTGCTGCGCGACGGCATGGCGATGATCCAGATGCCCGAGCGCGACCAGCAGGAGTTCATGAAGAACCTGATGTCCTCGCACGCCATCGCGGTGCGGCCGGTCGACCAGGCCACCTACATCAAGCACAAGGTGTCCACCGGCGAGCTGCGGCAGAAGCTCGACGAGATGAAGATCACCGGCACCTTCCCGATCAGCGCCGCCCACGGCAGCGTGAAGGTCAGTGCCGGCGCGCTGCAGCGGGCGGCGGAACACCACGCGGCGCAGCTGGTGGTGCCGGAGCCGGTCGCCGCGCAGGCTCCGCTGAGCGTCGAGGAAGACGCCGACTACGACGGCCGGATCGCCCAGTGGGAACGCGGCCACTGGTTCAACCTGTACGACGGCAAGCAGGTGGTGAAGGTCAGGCTGCGCTGGATCAGTCCGTTGCGGACGCTGTTCATGTTCAGCTGCGACGCCGACAAGAGCACCCGCGTGCTGTCGCCGGAAACGATCAAGTCGTACCTGAGGCAGGGCTGGCTGAAGCCGCTGGAGACGGTGCCGCTGAGCAAGCGCGTGGCCGACCGGGTGATCGGCGAGTTCGAGCGCTCGCCGAAGCGCGCCGAGGAACTCGCGCGCCGGATCGGCGCCGAGCCGGGAGGCGAGGCGGTACCGAAGCCGGCATAGCCGGATCCCCGCCTTGGCGGGGATGACGGCGCAGTTGCCGCGCGCTTGATGCTTGATGCGCGCGCGGTCATCGCCGTCACTTGCTCAGCATCCGCATCGCGCGGGTCAGGCCGTCGAGCGTCAGCGGGTACATGCGGTCGCCGAGCAGCTGGCGGACCACCGAGATCGACTGCCGGTATTGCCACAGGCCCTCGTGCTCGGGGTTGATCCAGACGTGCTTCGGGAAGTGCTGCGTGAAGCGCTGCAGCCACACCGCGCCGGCCTCGGGATTGTTGTGCTCGACCGAGCCGCCCGGCTGCAGGATCTCGTACGGGCTCATCGTCGCGTCGCCGACGAAGATCAGCTTGTAGTCCGGGTTGTACTTGCGCAGCACGTCGACGGTGTCGAACTTCTCGGCGAAGCGGCGCCGGTTGTTGCGCCACAGGCGCTCGTAGACGCAGTTGTGGAAGTAGTAGAACTCGAGGTGCTTGAACTCGGCCTTGGTGGCGGAGAACAGCTCCTCGACCCGCCGGATGTGCTCGTCCATCGTGCCGCCGACGTCGAGCAGCATCAGCACCTTGACCGCGTTGTGCCGCTCGGGCACCAGCTTCAGGTCCAGCCAGCCGGCGTTCCTGGCGGTCGACTCGATGGTGTCGGGCAGGTCCAGTTCGAGGTCGGCTCCCTCGCGGGCGAAGCGGCGCAGGCGGCGCAGCGCCACCTTGATGTTGCGCGTGCCCAGCTCGACCTGGTCGTCGTAGTCCCGGTAGGCGCGCGCCTCCCACACCTTGACCGCGCTCCTGTTGCCCTTGCCCGGGCCGCCGATGCGGATGCCCTCCGGATTGCGACCGCCGTGGCCGAACGGCGAGGTGCCGCCGGAGCCGATCCACTTGCTGCCGCCGTGGTGCGCCCCGTCCTGCTCCTCGAGCCGCTTGCGGAACTCCTCCATCAGCTTGTCGAAGCCGAGCTTCTCCAGCTTCGCCAGTTCCTCCGCCGTGAACTCGCGCTGCAGCAGGTCCTTGAACCACTCGTCCGGGATCTCCTTCGCCAGGCCGAGCGAGGTCTGCACGCCGTTGAAGAACTCGCCGAAGGCACGGTCGAAGCGGTCGTAGTGCGCCTCGTCCTTGACCAGCGCCGCCCGCGACAGGAAGTAGAACTCGTCGATCGACGGCCGGATCACGTCCTTCTTCAGTGCCGCCAGCAGCGTCAGCAGCTCGTTGACCGACACCGGCAGCCGCGCCGCCCGCAGGTGGTAGAAGAAGTTGATCAGCATGGCTTTATCGGTGCCGCGCCAGCCGCAGCTCCAGGTGCCGCTTCACGTCGGGCCACTCGGCGGCGAGGATGCTGTAGATCACCGAGTCGCGCACGCTGCCGTCGCGCCGCGCCGCATGGTGGCGGATCACGCCGTCCTTCTTCGCGCCCAGCGCCTCGATCGCCGCCTGCGAGACGAAGTTGAAATTGTCGGTGCGGAAACCGACCACCTTGCAGCCGAGCGCCTCGAAGGCGTGGCCGAGCAGCAGCCGCTTGCAGGCGGTGTTGACGTGCGTCTTCTGGCAGCGCCGCGCGTACCACGTGTAGCCGATCTCGACCCGGTCGATCGACGGCACGATGTCGTGGTAGCGGGTCGAGCCGACGACGTTGCCGGTGGCCAGATCGCGCACCGCCCACGGCAGCATGTGGCCGGCCAGCTGCCCGGCGAGCGCCGCCGAGATGTAGGCGTGCGTCTCCTGCGGCGCCGGCACCGAGGTGAACCACAGCTTCCACAGCTCGCCGTCGGCTGCCGCCGCGGCCAGCCCGTCGTGGTGCTCGCGCGCCAGCGGCTCCAGCCGCACGCCGTGGCCTTCGAGGGTGACGGGAGTCGGTGTGATCATCGCCGAGTCGACACTTCACCCTTCGAGCCCTGGGTCAAAGGCACTGGATTCCCGCTTTCGGGGGAATGACACCCAGGTGGGCGAGACGCCGCGCGCATCAGCGGTTGTTGCGCGCCATGAACACCAGCCGCTCGAACAGGTGCATGTCCTGCTCGTTCTTCAGCAGCGCGCCGGACAGTGGCGGCACGAACAGCTTGTCGTCCTTGGCGCGCAGCGCCTCGGCCGGGATCTGCTCGGCGACCAGCAGCTTCAGCCAGTCGAGCAGCTCGGAGGTCGACGGCTTCTTCTTCAGCCCGGGCACCTCGCGCAGCGAGAAGAAGGTGGCCAGCGCGTTGGC
>JBHJND010000455.1:0-2861 GCA_048497655.1 Caballeronia novacaledonica | reverse complement strand
CCCATGAGCATGTGCACGCCCTGCAGGATCATCCGCCGCGGGCTGCCGTCCATGAAAAGCACGCCTTTATACCGAAGCATGTCCTGACCGTAAACCTGCGTCAGCGCCCCCATGTACTCCTCCAGTTTGCCGGCGTCGAACGGCCGTTTCGACTGGAAGACGAAGGCCTTGATCGCGTCGTCGTGGTGGTGATGGTGGTGGTGCCCACCATGACCATGATCGCCGTGATCGTGGCCGTGATCATGACCATGGTCATGAACGTGATGATCGCCGTCGCGGGCGCGTGCCGCGTCGGGGTGCTCGGCGGCCAGGAACTGCGGGTCGATCTCGAGGATCGCGTTCAGGTTGAAGCCGCGCAGGTCGAGCACGTCGGCGAGCGGGATCTCGCCCATGTGCACGGCACGGATCTGCGCCCGCGGGTTCATGTTCCTCAGCCGCTCGCGCAGCGACTCGGCCTCGTCGTCCGACACCAGGTCGGTCTTGGTGAGCAGGATGCGGTCGGCGAAGCCGACCTGGTTCTGCGCCTCCGGCTGCGCGTCGAGGGTGGCATGGCCGTGCTTGGCGTCGACCAGGGTGATCACCGCGTCGAGCAGGTAGTACGACGCGATGTCGTCGTCCATGAAGAAGGTCTGCGTCACCGGCCCCGGGTTGGCCATGCCGGTGGTCTCGATGATCACCCGCTCGAAGGCGAGTTCGCCGCGGCTGCGCTTTGCCTTCAGCTCGGCCAGGATGCGCACCAGGTCGCCGCGCACCGTGCAGCAGATGCAGCCGTTGTTCATCTCGACGATCTGCTCCTCGGTGTCGGCCACCAGCAGGTCGTTGTCCACCCCTTCGGGGCCGAACTCGTTCTCGATCACCGCGATGCGGTGGCCGTGGCTTTCCTTCAGGATCCGGTTCAGCAGCGTCGTCTTGCCGGCGCCGAGAAAGCCGGTCAGCACGGTGACCGGCACGTTCGGTTCGTTCATTGCTCACCCCCGCCGGCCAGGGCCGGCTGCGGAAGGGGCGCGATTGTAGAAGATTCGCGCCGCCGCTCTCAGAGCCGTTGCAGCAGCAGGCCCTTGAGGTATTCGCCCTCGGGATGGGTCATGCGCAGGGGGTGGTCCTCGCCCGCGGCCAGCCGGCGCAGCATCTGCGCCTCGACCCCGGCGTCGATCACCGCGCCGGCGACGATCTTCTGGAACAGTTCCACCCCGATCGCGCCCGAGCAGGAGAAGGTCAGCAGGCAGCCGCCGGGGGCGAGCAGCCGCAGCGCGGAGAGGTTGATGTCCTTGTAGGCGCGCGCCGCGCGCTCGACGTGGTGGTGGCTGGCGGCGAACTTCGGCGGATCGAGCACGATCAGGTCGAACGAACGGCCGGCGGCGCGCAGCGAACGCAGCGCCTCGAAGACGTTGGCCGCCTGCCAGTGCCCGGCGGCTTCGGGCAGGCCGTTCAGCCGCCAGTTCTCCCGCGCCAGCGCCAGCGCTTCGGCCGACGAGTCGATCGAAAGCACTTCGCCGCCCGCAGCGGCCATCGCCACCGAGAAGCCGCCCGTGTAGCAGAAGCAGTTCAGCGCCGCGAACGGCCGGCCGCGGGCGCGCGCAGCCAGCCCGGAGGACAGCTCGCGGTTGTCGCGCTGGTCGATGTAGTAGCCGGTCTTGTGGCCGGCCCGGACGTCGACCCACGAGCGGCGCGCGTGCTCGCGGATGGCGATGCGCGCCGGCGGCTCGGCACCGCGAGCCACGCCGAACGACGGCGCGAGGCCTTCGCGGGTCCGGCCGGCGCTGTCCGAGCGGTCGAACACGTCCGCGCAGCCCGTGGCGGCGACCAGCGCGTCGAGCAGGCTCTGGCGGTGCGCTTCGACCCCGGCGGCCTGGAACTGCACCACCAGCTGGTCCGCATAGCGGTCGACGATCAGTCCCGGCAGGCCGTCGGCCTCGCCGAACACCAGGCGCAGCGCATCGCTGGCCGCGGCAAGATGGGCGCGCCGCGCCACCGCCTCGTGCACGCGCGCCGCCAGCCAGGAGTCGTCGATGCCATCGGCCTCGGCGAAGCTCCAGCAGCGCGCGCGCAGGGTCGACGTCGGCGAGTAGGCGGCCCAGGCCAGCCAGCGGCCGTCGTGTCCGCGCACGGCGACGGTCTCGCCCGCCGCGGGCGAGCCCTTGACGCGGCCGATAGCGGTGTCGTAGATCCACGGGTGGCGGCGCAGCAGCGAGCGTTCCTTGCCCGGTTTCAGAACCAGCTCGGCCACCGCTTTCATCGCCTTCCGGACGCTGCCTCAGCTGCTCTTGCGCCGGGCGCGGGGGTGCGCCGCGTCGTAGGTCTTCGCCAGGTGCTGCCAGTCCAGCCGGGTGTAGATCTGCGTGGTGGCGATGCTGGCGTGGCCGAGCAGTTCCTGCACCGCGCGCAGGTCGCCGCTGCTCTGCAGCAAGTGCGAGGCCATCGAGTGGCGCAGCACGTGCGGGTGCACGTGCACGCCGAGGCCGAGGGCGGCAGCCAGCCGGGCGAGCCGCAGTTGCACGCTGCGTGCGCCGATGCGGCGGCCCAGCGCCGAGACGAACAGCGCCCGCGACTGCGCGCCCGGCAAGGCCGCGCGTGCGCGCAGCCACTGGCGCAGCGCCTCGACCGCCGGCGCGCCGACCGGCACCTGCCGCACCTTGCCGCCCTTGCCGACCACGGTCACCCGCCTGGCGTCGAGATCGAGCCACGAGGTCGAGCCAGGGTCCTGCCCGTCAGTGGCGAAGTAGCGCCAGTCGAGGCCGACCAGTTCCGACAGACGCAGGCCGCTGGAGTAGAGCAGCTCGACGATCGCCTTGTCGCGCAGGGCCAGCGGCGCGGCCGCCGACTCGTGACCGGCCAGTTGCACCGCCTGGTCGGGGGCCAGC
>JBHJND010000454.1:0-3265 GCA_048497655.1 Caballeronia novacaledonica | reverse complement strand
GGGCTCGACGTCTTCGCCAACGAGCCGCTGGCGCGCACCGGCCACCCGCTCAGTCCGCTGTTCGACATGGATAACGTGATCCTGACGCCGCACCTGACCTTCTTCACCCGCGAGGCGATGCAGCGGCTGGAGGAGGAGACGTTGCAGCGCTGCGACGAGCTGCTGGCGGGCGGCCCGGTGCGGGTGAAGTCGCGCGACCCGCGCCTGACCTCGCAGCGGCACGGCGTGCGCTTCGACTGACACCGCCCCCGGGGCCGGCGACCGAAACTCCGCGGAGACCAGAATGCTTGCCAGCATCGCCTCGATCTGCGCCGGCGCCTCGGCCGGCGCCCTGCTGCGCTGGCTGCTCAGCGCCTCGCTCAACGCGCTGTGGCCCAGCGTGCCGCTGGGCACGCTGATCGCCAACCTCTCGGGCGGCTACCTGATCGGCCTGGCCTTCGCCTGGATCTCGGCCAACCCCGCACTGCCGCCGGAGCTGCGCCTGCTCGTCGTCACCGGCTTCCTCGGCGGCCTGACCACCTTCTCCACGTTCTCGGTCGAGGTGGTCGACGCCGCCCAGCGCGGCAACCTGTCCTCGGCGGCGGCGATCGTCGTGCTGCACCTCGCCGGCTCGCTCGCCTGCACGGTGGCCGGCATCGCCACCTACCAGTGGCTGAGGCCGGCGTAACGCCGGAAAGTTGCGCCAAATCAGCAACCTCGTCTGGCGCAGTGGCGCGGCGGCGCGCCGGCCTGCCAAGATTCGGCCGCCTCGAACCCGAAGAAAGAGATGCCATGGCGCTGCTGCAACAGACCGAAGAGCAGATCCGCACCTGGACCCGCGCGCAGAAGGACCAGTGGTGGTTCAGCAACGTCTACCGCGGCGACATGCCGCAGCTCACCCTGCGTTCGGCGGCCACCGGCTTCCTGCTCGGCGGCGTGCTGGCCGCCACCGCGATGTACATCGGCGCCAAGACCGGCATCAGCATCGGCGTCGGGCTGACCTCGGTGATCCTCGCCTTCGCCATGTACCGGCTGATGGCGAAGGCCGGCTTCGCCAGCGACTTCACGATCCTGGAGAACAACTGCACGCAGTCGATCGCCACCGCCGCCGGCTACATGATCGGGCCGATGATCTCCAGCCTGGCCGCCTACATGCTGGTCACCGGCCGGATCATCCCGTGGTGGCACATGGTGGTGTGGATGTGCGTGGTGTCGATCATCGGCGTGCTGCTGGCCTTCCCGATGAAACGGCGCTTCATCAACGAGGAGCAGCTGCCGTTTCCCGAGGGGCGCGCCAGCGGCGTGGTGCTCGATGCGCTGTACACCGGCGCGGCGCAGGCCGGCATGTTCAAGGCGCGGCTGCTCGGCGCCACGGCGCTGCTGGCGGGGCTGTACCAGGCGCTGGTCAGCGACGGCTGGATGAAGCTCGTGCAGTTCAAGCTGCTGCGCATGGACCAGTGGGCGGGCATGAAGGAGCCGTGGGTCTTCCACGAGCGGCTCGACACCTATTACTACGCGGCGGCGGCCAAGGTGAACGGGGTCATCCCGACCATCCTCGGCACCGACATCCGCCAGCTCGGCCTGCGGCTGACGCTCGACGTCGCCATGCTGGGCGTCGGCGGCCTGATGGGCATCGCGGTGGCGACGAGCTGCCTGCTCGGCGCCTTCGTCAACTTCGTCGTGCTGGCGCCGCTGATGATCCAGGCCGGCGACATCGTGCAGCGGATCGGCCCCAACGGCGCGCCAGTGCCGATCTCGCGCGCCGAGATCGTCAACCAGTGGTCGCTGTGGTGGGGAGTGACGATGATGGTGGTCGGCTCGCTGGTCAGCCTGCTCGGCCGGCCGGAGATCTTCAAGGGCCTGTTCAAGCGCAGCGACAGGGCACAGGGCGCCGATGTGCTGGCGCACATCGAGTTCCCGCTGTGGATTTCCGTGGTCGGCATCCCGCTCGCCAGCGTGCTCGGCGCCTGGGTGACGCACGAGTTCTTCGGCGTGCCGTGGCTGCTGGCGTTCATCTCGCTGCCGCTGATCTTCGTGCTGTCGATCATCTGCACCAACTCGATGGCGCTGACCTCGTGGGTGCCCACCGGCTCGATGTCCAAGATCACCCAGTTCACCATGGGCGCGATCGACCGCACCAACCCGGCCAGCAACCTGATCCCGGCGGCGATGACCGCCGAGATCGCGGGCAACGCGGCCAACCTGCTCTCCGACATCAAGCCCGGCTACATGCTCGGCGCCAAGCCGCGCCAGCAGGCGATCGGCCACGTGATCGGCATCTTCGCCGGCGCGCTGGCCTGCGTGCCGCTGTTCTTCCTGCTGTTCCTGCCGGCCGACGCCAGCGGCGTGCGCTCGGTGGAGCGGATGATCTCCGATCAGTTCGCCTTCCCGGCGGCGCTGCAGTGGAAGGGTGTGGCGGAGATCATCGCCAGGGGCCTCACCGCCCTGCCCCATTCGGCCTTGGTGTCGATGGTCGTCGCCGCGGTCGCCGCGGCGGCGATCGAGATCGCCCGCATGGCGACCAAGGGCCGCTTCGGCCTGTCGGCGGTGTCGATCGGGCTGGGCGTGGTGCTGCCGCCGGAGGCGACCTTCGCGATGTTCGCCGGCGCGCTGCTCTTCTGGATCATGGGCCGGCGGCACCCGGAAAAGGGCACGCGCGGACACGAATTCTGGGTCGAGGGCCTGGAGCCCATCTGCGCCGGCCTGATCTCCGGCGCGGCGCTGATGGGGATCGGCAACGCGATCGCCAACGTGCTGATGAACTGAGCGGCGTCGCCGCCGCGGCTCAGGCCACCGGCCGCACGAAGGCCAGCCTCTGCGACGGCGCGAAGCCGCAGTCGTAGAGGAAGCCGAGCAGCCGCAGGTCGCGCGGGGCGATGATCGTCTCGACCCGCTCGACGCGCAGCGCGCCGAGGTTGACGAACAGCTGCGACATCAGCGCATGGCCGACGCCGTGGTGCGCGTACTCGGGGTCGACGCCGATGGTGTCGATGATCGCCACCGGCTCGGTGCGGCCGAAGTCGCCCAAATCGGTGCGCGCCATCAGGTAGCCGACCACCGTGTCGTCCAGCCGCGCCACCAGCGAGATGCGGATACCCGAGTCGTCGAGCGCCTCGGCCAGCTGGCCGCGCATGTACTCGCCGCGGTCGCGCCCGGTGAGCAGGCGGTCGATGCGCACGATCGCCGGCAGGTCCTCGGCGGTCATCGCCCGCAGGTCGGCGCGGTCGCGCGCCAGCTTCTCGTAGTCGTTGCCGGCCGGCGCGCTGTAGTCGATCTCGTTGGCCGG
>JBHJND010000453.1:0-2216 GCA_048497655.1 Caballeronia novacaledonica | reverse complement strand
GCGGTTCGGCCGGCGCTTCGCCGGCGCGGCATCTACCTGCTGCCGAACCTGTTCACGATGGCGGCGCTGTTCGCCGGCTTCTTCGCCATCGTGCAGGCGATGAACCAGCGCTTCGAGGTGGCGGCGATCGCCATCTTCGTCGCCATGGTCCTCGACGGCATGGACGGCAGGGTGGCGCGGCTGACCAACACGCAGAGCGCCTTCGGCGAGCAGCTCGACTCGCTGTCGGACATGACCTCCTTCGGCGTGGCGCCGGCGCTGGTGATGTACGAGTGGATCCTGAGCGGACTCGGCCGCTGGGGCTGGGCCGGCGCCTTCGTCTACTGCGCCTGCGCTGCCGCTCGGCTGGCGCGCTTCAACGCCAACCTCGGCGTGGTCGACAAGCGCTTCTTCCAGGGCCTGCCGAGCCCGGCGGCGGCGGCGCTGGTGGCCGGCTTCGTCTGGCTGGCGATCGACAACAAGTTCCACATCAAGGACGCGGCGATGCCGTGGGTCGCCTTCGGCTTCACCGTCTACGCCGGCCTGACGATGGTCTCCAGCGCGCCGTTCTACAGCGGCAAGAGCTTCCAGCTCGCCCGCAGCGTGCCCTTCTGGGTCATGGTGGCGATCATCGTGCTGATCTTCGTCATCTCTTCCGATCCGCCGATCGCGCTGTTCACCCTGTTCTGCTGCTACGCGGTCTCCGGCTACGTCTACTGGGCCTGGCGCTGGTTCCGCGGCGAACCGAACCCGGCGCGGCCGGTGCCGCCGGAGCCGGGAGTGCGCTAGCGAAGCGGCGAAGCGCGACCGCCGCTCGGTTGTGCAGCATCCGGTTTGCACCTATAGTCCAGCTCATGCTTCCGCAGGCATCGACCCTCCGCCTTTCGGCAGCCGGCCTCGGCCTGCGCTGCCTGCTGCTGCGCCCCGCGCGCAGATAACTTCTCCCACAACCCGAGCAAGACATTCCGCCCGCGCGACGCCGGCGGAGCCGATCCGTTTCGGAGAACGACCATGGACCGCCTGATCATTTTCGACACCACCCTGCGCGATGGCGAGCAGAGCCCCGGCGCCTCGATGACGCGCGAGGAGAAGCTGCGCATCGCCAAGCAACTCGAGCGCCTGCGGGTGGACGTGATCGAGGCGGGCTTCGCCGCCTCCAGCAACGGCGACTTCGAGGCGGTGCGGGCGATCGCCAACGCGGTCAAGGACTCGACCGTCTGCTCGCTGGCGCGCGCCAACGACAAGGACATCGGCCGCGCCGCCGAGGCGCTGGCCGGCTGCGAGAACCGGCGCATCCACACCTTCATCGCCACCTCGCCGCTGCACATGGAGAAGAAGCTGCGGATGAGCCCGGAGCAGGTGCACGAGCAGGCCAAACTGGCGGTTCGCTTCGCCCGCCGCTTCACCGACAACATCGAGTTCTCGCCCGAGGACGGCTACCGCTCGGAACCCGACTTCCTGTGCCGGGTGCTGGAGACGGTGATCGCCGAGGGCGCGACGACGATCAACATCCCGGACACGGTCGGCTACGCGGTTCCGGAGCTGTACGGCGAGTTCATCGCCAACCTGCGCCGGCGCATCCCCAGCTCCGACCGGGCGATCTGGTCGGTCCATTGCCACAACGACCTCGGCATGGCGGTGGCGAACTCGCTCGCCGGTGTGAAGCTCGGCGGCGCGCGCCAGGTCGAGTGCACGATCAACGGGCTGGGCGAACGAGCCGGCAACTGCTCGCTGGAGGAGGTGGTGATGGCGGTGAAGACACGCCGCGACTACTTCGCGCTGGAGGTCGGCGTCGACACCGGGCACCTGGTGGCGGCCTCGAAACTGGTCTCCGGCATCACCGGCTTCGTGGTCCAGCCGAACAAGGCGGTGGTCGGCGCAAACGCCTTCGCGCACGCCTCGGGCATCCACCAGGACGGCGTGCTGAAGGCGCGCGACACCTACGAGATCATGCGCGCCGAGGACGTCGGCTGGGTCGCCAACAAGATCGTGCTCGGCAAGCTCTCCGGACGCAACGCCTTCAAGCAGCGGGTGCAGGAGCTCGGCATCCCGGTGGAAAGCGAGAGCGAGATGAACGCCGCCTTCGCCAAGTTCAAGGAACTCGCCGACCGCAAGGCCGAGATCTTCGACGAGGACATCCAGTCGCTGTTCTCCGACGAGGCGGTCACGCCGCACGCCGAGTACTTCCGGCTGGTGTCGATGGCGCAGCGCTCGGAGACCGGCGAGCGGCCGCACGC
>JBHJND010000452.1:0-2237 GCA_048497655.1 Caballeronia novacaledonica | reverse complement strand
CGTAACGGGGCCGCCATGCTCGAGTTCACGACCACCCGCCACAACCCGCTGGTCGACCCGCACCTGGCGGTCTGGAGCTGGGAGATCCCGCTGTACCTGTTCGTCGGCGGCATCGTCGCCGGCCTGATGATCCTCGGCGGCGTCGCCATGCTGCGCCTGGCGCGCGGCGACGACACCCGCGGCTACTTCTCGCTGCACGCGCCGCTGGCGGCGTTCATGCTGCTGAACGTCGGCATGGGGGCGCTGTTCCTCGACCTGGCGCACAAGCTGTACGTCTGGGCGGTGTACCTGACCTTCCAGCCGACCTCGCCGATGTCGTGGGGCTCGTGGGTGCTGGTCATCGTCTACCCGCTGCTGCTGGCCTCCGCGCTGATCCGCCTGCCCGAGGCGTGGCCGTGGCTGGCGCGAACCTTCCCGGTGGTCAGGCGCTGGTCCGACGCGCTGCTGGCGCGGCAGCGGACGGTCGGCCTGCTGGCGTGGCTGAACATCGTGCTGGGCGTCGCGCTCGGCATCTACACCGGCATCCTGCTCTCCACGATGGTCGCCCGGCCGCTGTGGAACGTGTCGATCCTCGGGCCGCTGTTCCTCGTTTCCGGTCTTTCCGCCGGGGCGGCGCTGCTGCACCTGATGTCGGTTGTGCTGCCGCCGAGGCGGCCGGCGCCGCAGGGCCTCGTCGGCGGCGCGATCGGCGCGCTGGTGCAGCCGCTCGGGCCGCAGGCGCCGGACAAGGCCACCGCGAACTGGCTGATCCGCGCCGACATCGGTCTGCTGGCGGTCGAGCTGCTGATGCTCGGCCTGCTGCTGGTCGGCCTGCTGACCGCCACGGCGTCCCACGCCGCGGCGTTCGAACTGCTGATGAGCGGCCGCTTCGCGGTCGCCTTCTGGGGCGTGCTGGTGGTGCTCGGCATCCTGCTGCCGCTGCTGTTGCAGGCGCTGGAGCTCTCCCACCGCATCCCGCACACCGTCTTGCCGGCCCTGCTGGTGCTGGTCGGCGGCTACACGCTGCGCTGGCTGATGGTCAACGCCGGTCAGGTCAGCGAGGTCGTCAGCACCGCCGCCAGGTGATGAACTTTCCGCAACACCAACCACGAAGAGAGGTATTTGAGATGAAGATGCGCATTCCGTTAGCGATCGCCGCGCTGGCCTTCGCCGCCGGTGGCGCGCTGGCGCAGGCGCCGGCGGCCAAGCCGACGCAGCCGGCGGTGTGCAACAACTGCCACAAGCCCGCGCCGGGAACGGTGGCCGGCTACTTCGAGAACGTCGCCTTCAAGTCGCAGTCGATCCAGATCGGCATCGACGCCAACAAGGAGATCGTCCGCTTCGACGAGAAGACGCTGAAGGTGATCAACGCCGGCGAGCCGAAGAAGGTCGAGTTCCTGCGCGAGGCGCGCAAGGGCCACGAGGTGCGCATCGCCTACGTCGAGAAGGACGGCCAGAAGGTCGCCACCCAGATCACCTTCAAGGGACCGGTGAAGGTCGCCAAGGCCGACCTCGTCGACTACGCGTTCGTGCGCAAGCTGGTCGACCAGGGTGCCGGCAATTTCGCGCTGATCGACTCGCGGCCGCTGCCGCGCTTCCAGCAGGGGACGATCCCCGGTGCGATCAACGTGCCGTACCCGGCGTGGGACAAGGTCGTCAACCGCCTGCCGGCCGACAAGAGCACGCAGCTGGTGTTCTTCTGCCAGGGCGTGACCTGCCAGATGAGCCCGCTGTCGCAGCGCAAGGCGATCGCGCTCGGCTACACGAACACCAAGGTCTATCACGAGGGCGTTCCCGAGTGGGAGACGAAGGACTACCTGGTCACGCGGCCCGAGTTCGTCAAGGAGGCGTACGTCGACAAGGACATCCCGGCGATCTTCCTCGACGTGCGCTCGAGCGACGAGAGCGCCAGCGGCCACCTGAAAGGCGCTGTCAACATGCCGGCGGCGACGGTGGCGAAGCAGGCGAAGAGCTTCCCCGACCCGAAGCTGAAGGCGCCGATCATCGTCTATGACGGCCGTGGCGGCGACGATGCCAGGGCGGCGGCGCGGGCGCTGGTGAAGTCCGGCCAGAGCAACGTGCAGGTGATGGAGAAGGGCCTGCTCGGCTGGCAGTCGGCCGGCTACGTGATCGAGTCCGGCGCGCCGGCGGCGACCAAGGTCGCCTACGTGCCGAAGCCGCGGCCCGGCTCGGTCCCGGCCGCCGAGTTCACCAAGCTGGCGCAGGCCACGCCGGCCGACGTGCTGATCCTCGACGTG
>JBHJND010000451.1:0-2156 GCA_048497655.1 Caballeronia novacaledonica | reverse complement strand
GCACCGCGCCTGTCGGCGGCAATTGCTTTTGCCTGTGCGCGGCGCCACGGGGCCACAGGGCCACAGGTAGCATCGCGGCGATGAAGCGACGCGCCTTCCTGATCACCCTGCCCGCCCTTGCCGCGCCGGCGTGGAGCAAGCCCGCCAAGGCAAGCACGCTGCCGCGCATCGCCGCGGTGCCGGGCGGCGTGGCCCGCGTCGACCTCGGTCCGGCCGACGTTGCGCCGCAGGTGACCGTGGACGGTCGCCGCGTGCTGGTGGTTCGCGAAGCGTCGAACTGGGTGGCTCTGGTGGGACTCGGCCTGCAACTGCAGGCCGGAACGAGCGTCGCGGTGCAGGTCGCCGACGACGCCGGCAACCGCGAACTCGCCGTGCGCGTGCAGCCGAAGCAGTACGCCACGCAGCAGCTGAAGGTCGAGCCGAGGCACGTGCAGCTGTCGGCCGAGGACCTCGCCCGCCACGAACGCGAGCGCGAACACCTGCAGCAGGTGCTGCAGCACTGGTCGGAGGCGCCGCCGCCGACGCTGCGCCTGCTGACGCCGGCGGCGGGCCGCCGCTCCTCGTCGTTCGGCCTGCGCCGCGTGTTCAACGGCGAGGCGCGCAATCCGCACGGCGGCATGGACATCGCCGCGCCTACGGGCACGCCGATCGTCGCCGCCGCGCGGGGTGAAGTGATCGACGCCGGCGACTACTTCTTCAACGGCAACACCGTGATCGTCGACCACGGCCAGGGCTTCCTGACGCTGTACTGCCACCTCGACCGGATCGGCACCTCCGCCGGCGCGCGACTGGCGGCGGGCGAGGCAATCGGCACCGTCGGCGCCACCGGCCGCGTGACCGGCCCGCACCTGCACTTCAGCGTCTACCTGAACGCCGCCGCGGTCGACCCGGCGCTGTTCCTGCCGGCCGCGAAAGCCGGCTGACCGGCAGCGGCCGCCCGCCGCGAGCGGGGGCGATAATCGATCGGGTCAACAACGCACGGGTGGCTGCCAGATGAAACCCGACGATCTCGCCCGCCTGTCCCCGATCGCCTCGTGGCGCCTGCCCGAGGCGGATGCCGACCCGCAGGAAACGCGCGAGTGGCTCGACGCGCTCGACGCGGTGATCGAGCAGTCGAGCCCGGAGCGCGCCACCTTCCTGCTGCAGAAGCTGGTGCAGCACGCGCGGCGGCGCCGCGTGCAGCTGCCGACGGTGGCCAATACGCCGTACATCAACACCATCGGTCTCGCGGAGCAGCCGCCCTACCAGGGCAACCTGGAGATCGAGTCGCGGCTGATGGCGCTGGTGCGCTGGAACGCGCTGGCGATGGTGGTGCGCGCCAACCGCGCCGCGCCCGAACTCGGCGGGCACATCGCCAGCTACGCCTCGGCGGCGGACCTGTTCGAGGTCGGCTTCAACCACTTCTTCCGCGCCGGCTCCGGGCCGAAGGAAGGGGTCCCCTCGGCTGCCGGCGGCGACATCGTCTACTTCCAGCCGCACTCGGCGCCGGGCGTGTACTCGCGCGCCTTCCTCGAAGGGCGGCTCACCGCCGATCAGCTCGACAACTACCGGCGCGAGACGGGCGGCAAGGGACTCAGCTCCTATCCGCACCCGTGGCTGAGGGCGGAGTTCTGGCAGTTCCCCACCGGCTCGATGGGGCTGGGGCCGCTGTTCGCCATCTACCAGGCGCGCTTCATGCGCTACCTGGAACACCGCGGGCTGCTGGCCACCCACGGCCGCAAGGTGTGGGCGTTCGTCGGCGACGGCGAGATGGACGAGCCGGAGGCGCTGTCCGGGCTGTCGATCGCCGCCCGCGAGGGACTCGACAACCTGGTCTTCGTCGTCAACTGCAACCTGCAGCGGCTCGACGGGCCGGTGCGCGGCAACGGCTCGGTCATCCAGGAACTGGAAGGCCTGTTCGCCGGCGCCGGCTGGAACGTGATCAAGCTGCTGTGGGGAGCCGACTGGGATCCGCTGTTCGCCCGCGACGAGCACGGCCTGCTGCTGCGCGCTTTCCACGAGACCGTCGACGGCGAGTTCCAGCAGCTGGCCGCCACCACCGGCGCCTTCAACCGCGAGCACTTCTTCGCCAAGTACCCCGAGCTGCAGCAACTGGTGGCACACCTGTCGGACGACGACATCGACCGCCTGCGCCGCGGCGGCCACGACCCGGTGAA
>JBHJND010000450.1:0-2667 GCA_048497655.1 Caballeronia novacaledonica | reverse complement strand
AGGCCGGAGTTGAAGAAGTAGGGCGAGCGGCGGCCGGACTTCATCTTGAAGTCGCCGAACCTGAGCACCCCGGTGTGCAGGGCGAACTCGATGAACTGTCGGGAAAGGTCTTCCATCTGCCGCGGGCAAACCGCCTCTGATCGGATGAATTCTGACAAAAAAACGCTATCGTCCGCGTCGTCTTTCCGCCCTAATCCGCGTTTGCGTGGTGACCGCAGCCTGCCCGGGGTTCCGCGCCGGCCGCGACGTCGATTCCGACCAGGTTCCCGATGTTTCGCATCCTGACCCTGAACGTCAACGGCATCCGCTCGGCCGGCACCAAGGGGCTGTTCCGCTGGCTGCCGAAGGCCGACGCCGACGTGGTCTGCCTGCAGGAGGTCAAGGCACACGAGGCCGACATTCCGGACGCCTGGCGCTTTCCCGACGGCCTGCACGGCCACTTCCACTGCGCGCAGCAGAAGGGCTACAGCGGCACCGCGCTGTACTCGAAGAAGGAGCCGCTGCGCGCAGTCACCGGCTTCGGCGTGCCCGAGTTCGACGGCGAGGGCCGCTACGTGCAGGCCGAGTTCCGCAACGTCACCGTGGTGTCGGTGTACTTCCCGTCCGGCTCGGCCGGGCCGCACCGGCAGGAGTCGAAGTATCGCTTCCTCGATGCCTTCTTCCCGCACCTCGAGCGGCTGCGCAAGGAGGCCACTGCCGCCGGCCGCGAGGTGATCGTCTGCGGCGACGTCAACATCGCGCACCGGGAGATCGACCTGAAGAACTGGCGGTCGAACCGGAAGAACTCCGGTTTCCTGCCGCAGGAGCGGGCGTGGCTCACGCGCGTGTTCGACGAACTGGGATGGGTCGACGTCTTCCGCCGCGTCGACGCGCGGCCGGAGCAGTACACGTGGTGGAGCAACCGCGGCCAGGCGTGGGCGAAGAACGTCGGCTGGCGGATCGACTACCAGATCGCCACGCCCGGCATCGCTGCCAAAGCCCGGCGGGTGGAAATCTTCAAGGCTAAGCGCTTCTCCGACCACGCGCCGCTGCTCATCGACTACACCGGCCGGCTGTGACCGGTGGCGGTGCTCAGCGCGCGGCTGCCTTCTCGTACAGCGGCATCACCTGCGGCAGGCCGGCCTCGATCTCGCGGATGCGGTCGGCGTGGCCGGGATGGGTCGACAGGAACTGCGGCGGCTGGCCGCCGCCGGCGGCCGCCATCTTGCGCCACAGCGAGACGGCGGCGCGCGGATCGTAGCCGGCGCGCGCCGCCAGCTCGATGCCGGCGAGATCGGCGTCGGTCTCGTGGCTGCGCGAGTACGGCAGCGTGATCGCCAGTTGCGCCGCCTGCGCCAGCGCAGTGGCGCCGAGGTCGCCAAGCCCGAAGTACAGCGCCGCCAGGTTGACACCGACGTTCTTCAGCACCGCCTCGCTCATCCGCGCGCGGCCGTGCTGCAGCAGCGCGTGCGCGATCTCGTGGCCGATGACGGCGGCCAGTTCGTCGTCGGTCAGCTGCAGTTTCTCGATCAGCCCGCGGAAGACCATGATCTTGCCGCCAGGCATGCAGAACGCGTTGATGGCCGGCGAGTCGATCACGTTGACCTCCCACGCCCAGTTGCCGGCCTCGGCGTTGAAACGGCGGCCCTGCGGGATCAGCCGTTCGGCGATCGCCCGCACGCGCGCCACCTGAGGCGCATCGCGGTTGAGCATCCCGCGCGAGGCCGCCTGCTGCTTCATCTGCAGGTACTGCTGCCCGGCGCTGCGGTTGACCACCGACTCCGGCACCACCATCAGCTTCGGCTTGCGCACCTGCACGCCGCCGTCGGCCTGCTCGGCAAACGACGCCGCCGGCAGCACGGCCAGCGAGAAGAACACGGCGGAAAGGAAGGCGCGCATCGACGAAATCCCGGCGGCGAGCATAGCGAGCCCGCCGGGCAGTGAGCACCGAAGCTGCGTCCCCGACGGCGCCTTTGCAAGGGCCTCGCCGCGGCGCGTCGCCCTCGTGAAAACCCGGTGCGCCTTTACACTGGTCCGAACTCGCCTGCGCACTCGTGTCCGCGACGCCAGCTTCCCCCGACAGCGAACCCGCGCGCGGCCCGCGCGCCTGGCTTCGCGCGCTGGCCGTCTACCGCGAGCCGCCGGTGGTGCGCATGCTGTTCCTCGGTTTTTCCGCCGGCCTGCCGCTGTTGCTGGTGTTCGGCACGCTGTCGTTCTGGCTGCGCGAAGCCGGGATCGACCGCACGACGATCGGCTTCGTCAGCTGGGTGGCGCTGGCTTACGCCTTCAAGTGGGCCTGGGCGCCGCTGGTCGACCGGCTGCCGCTGCCGTGGCTGACCGGGCGGCTCGGCCGCCGGCGCAGTTGGCTGCTGGCCTCGCAGCTGGTCGTCGTGGCGGGCCTGGTCGGCATGGCGCTGACCGACCCGGCGCTGCACCTGCGGCTGCTGGTCGTCTTTGCCCTGGCGACCGCCTTCGCCTCGGCGACGCAGGACATCGCCCTCGATGCGTACCGGATCGAGTCGGCCTCGGTCGAGAAGCAGGCGGCGCTCGCTGCCGCCTACCAGACCGGCTACCGGCTGGCGGGAGCATCGCGCCCGCGATCCGGCTTGATCCCCGCTGCGCCAGTGCCAGCCGCTCGCCGAGCGTGATCGATTTCAGGCGCACAATCAGTACTTCGTCGGCAGCGAC
>JBHJND010000449.1:0-1834 GCA_048497655.1 Caballeronia novacaledonica | reverse complement strand
CCGTACAAGGAGATCAAGCGCGACAAGGTCAAGCTGCCCAAGCGCAAGATCGGCCGCTACAAAGCGGTCGACCACCAGTTCAAGTACGTGCCGGAGAAGTTCTGATCGCGCCGCGGGCAGCGGCGGCGCGGCGGCGGATCGCCTGATCTGCCCGCGTCGCCCGGGCGCGACCGCCACCAGAGGCAGCGGATGAGCGAGCGGATCCACTCGCCGGAACCGGCCCGCGAGCCAGTGCTCAATCCGGTGGACCGGGTGTCGGAGATGCTGTTCGGCCTGTTCATGGCGCTGACCTTCGTCGGCGCCGTGTCGGTCGCCCAGTCCGGGCGCGACGAGATCGACGCGATGCTGGCGGCTGCCCTCGGTTGCAACCTGGCCTGGGGCCTGGTCGACGCCGTGATGTACCTCGTGCGTACAGCGACCGACCGCGGTCGCGCGATCACCCTGCTGCGCTCCGTGCGCGTGGCCGACGCGCAGACCGGGCGCAGGCTGATCGCGGAGTCGCTGTCGCGGGTTGCCGTGCGGCTTGTCTCGGACACCGAGATCGAGGCGATACGCGGGCGGATCGTCGCGCTGCCGTCGGTGCCTGAGCGACCGCGCCTGAAACGGGACGACCTGCTGGCCGCGCTTGCCGTCTTCCTGCTCGTGGTCGCGTCGACCTTTCCGGTCGCGCTGCCCTTCGTGGTGTTCGCCGACGTCGGCACGGCGAAGGCGGTCTCCCGCGTCATCGCGCTGGCCATGCTTTTCTTCGGTGGCCTCGCGCTCGGCCGCTACGCCGGCTACGGCAGCTGGAAGGTCGGCTTGATGACGGTCGCCCTCGGCACGGCGCTCATCGCCGCGGTGATGGCGCTCGGCGGATGAAGTTCGCACGGTGCGCGGCCGCCCTGCTGGCAGCCGCTGCGGCCACGGCGGCCCTGGCTGCCGAGGGCGACGACGCGTGGCAGTTCGGCATCACCGCCTACCCCACGATCGTCCGCGGCGGCGATAACTACACCTCGGCGATCGCGGTGGCCGACCGCGGTCCGCTGCACCTGGAAGCCCGCTACAACTACGAGTCGGTCGGTGCCCGCTCGGCCTTCGTCGGCTGGACGTTTTCCGGCGGCGAAACGGTTGCCTGGGAGCTGACGCCGCTCGCTGGCGGTGCCTGGGGCGACACTCGGGCAATCGTGCCCGGCTTCGAGGCCAGTGTGGCCTGGCGGCGGCTCGACCTGTACGTCGAGGCCGAGTACGTGCGCGACAGCGGCGAACGCGACGACAGCTACTTCTACGCCTGGACCGAACTGGGATACCGCCCGGTCGAATGGCTGCGCCTCGGCATTGCCGGCCAGCGCACGCGGGCCTACGACAACGACCGCGACATCCAGCGCGGACCGTTCGTGCAGTTCACCTGGCGCAGCATCACGATCGGCGGCTACTGGTTCAACCCGGGCTCTGACGAGCAGGTCTTCGTCGGCTCGATCGGCGCAACGTTCTGAAGCCGGGAGCACACCGAATGAGTCACCCTTCGATGCCCACCGTGGCGAGCGAGCCAGGCCCCGCGGCGCTGCGCTTCGACGTCGTCGCCGGCCTGACGGCGGCCGCGGTCGTCCTTCCCAAGGCGATGGCCTACGCGACGGTGGCCGGCCTGCCGGTCGCCGTCGGTCTGTACACCGCATTCATCCCGATGGTGATCTATGCGCTGCTCGGTTCCTCGCGGGTGCTCAGCGTCAGCTCCACCACCACGCTGGCGATCCTGGCCGGCACGCAGCTCGGCCTGGCGGTGCCGGACGGCGATCCGGGCAAGCTCGTCACGGCGACCGCCACGCTGACGCTGCTCGTCGGCGCGATGCTGCTGCTG
>JBHJND010000448.1:0-2116 GCA_048497655.1 Caballeronia novacaledonica | reverse complement strand
CGCGGCCACATCTACATCGCCCAGCCGCCGCTGTACAAGGTCAAGCACGGCAAGGACGAGCGCTACATCAAGGACGACCACGAGCTGTCGCTGTACCTGCTGCGGCTGGCCCTCGAGGGCGCGCGGCTGTACGTCGACCGCGCCGCGGTCGAGGCCAACCGGCCGATCGGCGGCGACGCTCTGGCCGAACTGGCCCGCCAGTACCTGCTCGCCGATGCGGTGGTGCAACGGCTGGCGCACGTGATCGACCGCTCGGCGCTGGAGGCGATCATCGGCGGCGTCGAACTGCGGCTGGCCGACGCCGCGTCGGCGGAGGCTAGCGCCGTCGAACTGGCCCGGGCGATGGGCAACCACGAGGTCGAGGTGTTCGCCCAGTACGACGCCAAGATCGACAAGCACCGGCTGCTGATCCACCGCCGCCACCACGGCAACGTCAAGGCGAGCGCCATCGACGCCGACTTCCCGCTGACCGCCGACTACCAGACCCTGCACGGCGCCGCCCGCACCTTCAAGGACCTGATCGGCGACGGCGCGCGCATTGCCCGCGGCGACGGCGAGAAGTCGAAAGAGGCGGCGGTCACCGACTTTCGCGCCGCCATGCAGTGGCTGCTGGCGCAGGCCGAAGGCGCGATCGGCAAGCAGCGCTACAAGGGCCTCGGCGAGATGAACCCGGAGCAGCTCTGGGAGACGACGATGGACCCGGCGGTGCGGCGGCTGCTCAAGGTGCAGATCGAGGACGCTATCGGCGCCGACCGGATCTTCACCACGCTGATGGGCGACGAGGTCGAGCCGCGCCGACTGTTCATCGAGACCAACGCGCTGGCGGCGGGCAACATCGACGTCTGAGCGTGCAGGCACCGAAAGCGTCGACCTGTCCGGCCGGCGGCGACGCAGGCGGCGCTGCCGGGCGCGCCGATTCCCCCGCGGTGCTGCTGGAGATCGCGGGCGTGCGGATCGACGCCTCCGCCATCGATCCCTCGGTAGTCGAGTTCATGCGCGCCGGCACCTACGAGGCCGGGGAACTGCACGCGCTGGCGGGCGCATTGAGGCCCGGCGATGTGGTGATGGAACTCGGCACCGGCATCGGGCTGCTGTCGACGTTCTGCGCGCAGCGGCTCGGCAGCGGACGCGTCTTCACCTTCGAGGCCAACCCGGAGCTCGAGCCGCTGATCCGCCGGACCTTCCGCATCAACGCCGTGGCGCCGACGCTCGAGATGTGCATGCTGGGCGAGCCGCCCGGCGAGGCGGAGTTCCACGTGCACGAGGCCTTCTGGGGCTCGACGGCCGTCGAGCGCGCGGGGGCGGCGCGCAGCGTCCGGGTACCGGTGCGGTCGCTGAACGAGACGATTGCGCGAATCCGGCCCAGCTTGCTGGTGATGGACATCGAAGGTGCCGAGGCGGAACTGCTGCGCTTCATCGACCTGGCCGGGGTCGATCGCATCGTCGGCGAGTTCCACGAACGCATGCTCGGGCGCGACGCGGCCGATGAAATGATCGGCCGCCTGTACGCGCAGGGGTTCTGCATCGTCCGCGACGGCTCCGCCTGGGAGGTGTGCAGCCTCGAGCGCGCATCAGCCCTCGATCCCGCCCGCCACGTCGCCCTGCAGGAATTCCTCCTCGGCCCGTGGCGGCTCGGCGAGCACTGGGCCGCCGGCTGCTTCGACGAACTGACGTCGCTCGTGCCGAGCGGCGCGACCTACGCCGCGGTCGACGGGGACCAGTGGGGCAGCCGCCAGTTGCTGCCCGGCCGCCGGCGGGTGCCGTTCATCGAGCACGAGGGCCAGTTCTGGGGCGAGCCGGAGAACGGCGAGCAGGCCGTGCAGGCGCTGCGCCGGCAGCGCGATCGCGGCCTGCAGGTGATTGTCTTCGCGCCATCGTGTGTCTGGTGGCTGCAGCACTACCCCGAGCTGCACGACGAACTGCGTGGTCGCCACCGCCGGTTGCACGCCGGCGGCGGTCTCGAGGCCTACCGGCTGCTGTAGGCCATCGACGCGGATCGGGCATGATTGAAGCCGCCGCCGGGCGCGCCCGGCGTGCAAGCCGCTTTCGAGTGCCTTCGACGTTACCGACCGGCAACGCCGCCGAGACGCCATGAACCGCCGCATCCGCCGCGATC
>JBHJND010000447.1:0-2059 GCA_048497655.1 Caballeronia novacaledonica | reverse complement strand
TGGAGAACGAGCAGGCGGCGCTGCTGGCGCGGATGAGCGCCGCCGACTATCACACCACCGGCGCGCAGCAGATGAAGGCCGACGTCGGGCGTGCCGCCGAAGTCGAGCGGCTGCTCGAGGAGAAGCTGGCGCGCTGGATGGCGCTGGAGGACAAGGCGAAGGCGGCGGCGGAGCGGCCGTGAAGCACGGCAAGCTTCAGTGGCCATACCCGTGGCTGCCGGCCTCCCACTGCTGAAACTTCACGGCTAAGGCAAACTGCGCGCGGTGATTGCGCTCATCTACGCCCACCCGCATCCGGCACGCTCGCGCGCCAATCGAGTGCTGCTCGACGCCGCGCGCTCGGTGCCCGGCCTCACCGTGCGGTCGCTGTACGACACCTATCCTGACTTCGAGATCGACGTCGCCGCCGAGCGCCGCCTGCTCACCGAAGCGCAACTGGTCGTCTGGCAGCACCCGGTCATGTGGTACACGGCGCCGGCCCTGCTGAAGCTGTGGTTCGACACGGTGCTTGCGCACGGCTGGGCCTATGGCGAAGGCGGCACGGCGCTCGTCGGCAAGTCGTGCCTGTGGGTCACCACCACCGGCGCACCGCCGGCCGGCTACACGGCCGACGGAGTCCATCGCCATCCGTTCGAAGCGTTCGTTCCGGTGATGGAGATGACGGCGCGTTACTGCGGCATGCACTGGCTGCAGCCGATCGTCGTGCACGGCGCGCACGAGATCGACACGGCCGCGCTGCAAACCCACGCCAGCCGATACCGCGCAGCGCTGGAGACCTTCGCTCGGGAAGCTGCAGATGGCTGAACCTTCGATCCTGCGCGACGCGATCGTCTACCTCGGCGCGGCAGTGGTCTGCGTGCCACTCGCCAAGCGAAGCGGTCTTGGCTCGGTGCTTGGCTACCTGGTGGCCGGCTTCCTGATCGGCCCGTCCGCCCTGCGCTGGGTCGGCGACGTGCAGTCGACGCTGCACTTTGCCGAGTTCGGCGTGGTGCTGATGCTGTTCCTGATCGGCCTGGAGCTCGACCTGAAGAGGCTCGTCGAGATGCGGCGCGCGGTATTCGGCGGCGGCGCGCTGCAGATGACGGCCTGCGGACTGGTGCTGGCGGCGGAGTTGCTCGCGCTGGGACTGCCCTGGCAGGCGGCGCTCGTGGCCGGGCTGGCGCTGGCGATGTCGTCCACCGCCATCGCCGTGCAGACGATGAACGAGCGCAACCTCATGACGGCACCGGTCGGCCGCGCGAGCTTCGGCGTGCTGCTGTTCCAGGACATCGCGGCGATTCCGCTGATCGCGCTGGTGCCGTTCCTCGGCACCGGCACCGGCGGCGGCGAAGGCTGGCTCGGCGCCGGCAAGGCCGTCGCGGCGATCGTCGCGGTGGTGCTGATCGGCCGCTTCGCCATCCGGCCGCTGATGCGACTGATCGCCAGGGCCGACGTGCGCGAGATCTTCACCGCCTTCGCGCTGCTGCTGGTGGTCGGCATCGCGCAGCTGATGGCGGGCGCGGGCCTGTCGATGGCGCTGGGCGCGTTCCTCGCCGGCGTGCTGCTGGCGAGTTCCGAGTACCGCCACGCGCTGGAAACCGACATCGCGCCGTTCAAGGGGCTGCTGCTGGGACTGTTCTTCATCGCCGTGGGCATGTCGATCGACCTGACGCAGGTGCTGGCGCGGCCCGGCCTGCTGGCGGTTCTGGTAATCGGCCTGCTGACGCTGAAGGGCGCCGCGCTGGCGCTGATTGCGCCGACGCTCGGGGTGCCGCGCGCCGAACGCTGGCTGTTTGCGGCGCTGCTGGCGCAGGCCGGTGAATTCGCCTTCGTCGTGTTCGGCGTCGGCCGCGAGGCACAGGTGCTGCCGCGCGACTGGGAAGGGATGTTGACGGCGGCCGTGGCCCTGTCGATGGCCGCCACGCCGCTGCTGCTGATCGCGTTCGACCGCCTGACCGCCCGCCGTGCGAGAGCGGAGCGTTCGCCGGACGCGATCGACGACGACACGGCGCCGGTGATCATCGCCGGCTTCGGCCGCTACGGGCAGATCGTCGGCCGCGTGCTGCTGGCGCAGGGCATC
>JBHJND010000446.1:0-6114 GCA_048497655.1 Caballeronia novacaledonica | reverse complement strand
CAAGGCGCCGGCCAAGGCGGCCGCGGCGGCAGGGCCGATGGAGCAGTTCTTCCCGGCGCTGCCGTACCGCACCGGCGCCTATGCGCCGAACGGCGTGCCGTGGGCCAACGGCTACGCCGACTACCTGAAGCTGATCAACGCCCGCGACGGCGGCATCGGCGGCGTGAAGATCACCTACGAGGAGTGCGAGACCGGCTACGCCACCGACCGCGGCGTCGAGTGCTACGAGCGCCTGAAGGGCAAGGGCCCGACCGGCGCCGCGGTGTTCCAGCCGCTGTCGACCGGCATCACCTACGCCACCACCGACAAGACCTTCACCGACAAGATCCCGCTGATCACCGCCGGCTACGGCCGCGCCGACTCGATCGACGGCGAGGCATTCCCGTTCAACTTCCCGCTGCTCGGCACCTACTGGGACGCCGCCGACATCCTGGTGCAGCACGTCGGCAAGCTGAACGGCGGGCTGGACAAGCTCAAGGGCAAGAAGATCGCCCTCGTCTATCACGACTCGCCCTATGGCAAGGAGCCGATCGCGCTGCTGCAGGAGCGCGCCAAGATGCACGGCTTCGAACTGCTGCTGCTGCCGGTCACCCACCCGGGCGTCGAGCAGAAGGCGACCTGGCTGCAGATCCGCCAGCAGCGTCCCGACTACGTGTTCCTGTGGGGCTGGGGTGTGATGAACTCCACCTCGCTGAAGGAAGCCGTGGCCACCGGCTACCCGCGCGAGAAGATGTTCGGCGTCTGGTGGGCGGCGGCTGAGCCCGACGTGCAACCGGTGGGCGCTGACGCCAAGGGCTACAACGGCCTCGGCCTGCACGGCATCGGTCGCACCAAGGTGCACGAGGACATCATCAAGTTCGTGCACGACAAGGGCCAGGCCAGCGGTCCGAAGGACGAGGTCGGCTCCGTGCTTTACAACCGCGGCATGATCAGCGCGATGCTGGCTGTCGAGGGCGTGCGCCGCGCGCAGGAGCGCTACGGCAAGAAGCCGCTGACCGGCGAGCAGATCCGCTGGGGCCTGGAGAACCTGGCGATCGACCAGAAGAAGCTCGACGCGTTGGGCCTCGGCACGATGATCAAGCCGCTGTCGACCAGTTGCAAGGACCACGGCGGTTCGCACTTCGCCCGCGTGCAGACCTGGGACGGCAAGCAGTGGAGCTTCACCTCCGACTGGTACGAGGCCGACCAGCAGATCATCCTGCCGATGGCCAAGCGTTCGTCGACGGCCTACCTGGCCGAGAAGAAGCTGCCGCGCCGCGACTGCGCCAAGGAACTGACCAGCGGCTGATCGTCGTCGCTTCCTGACAGCCGCCCGCGCGGCGTTTTGCGCGGGCGGCTTCGGTGAGGCGGCGGCAGGCCGCTTCACCGAAGCCGCAGACCACTGAAATCGAGGACTTACCGTGTCGTCACCGCTGCTGACCGTCAACGGCATCGAGGTCATCTACAACCACGTGATCCTGGTGCTCAAGGGCGTGTCGCTGACCGTCCCCGCCGGCGGCATCGTCGCCCTGCTCGGTGCCAACGGCGCCGGCAAGACCACCACCCTGCGCGCCGTCTCCAACCTGCTGCACGGCGAGCGCGGCGAGGTCACCAAGGGCTACATCGAGTACAAGGGCGACCGTATCGAGCGGCTCACCGCCTACGATCTGGTCAAGCGCGGCGTGGTGCAGGTGATGGAGGGGCGGCGCTGCTTCGCCCACCTGTCGGTGGAAGAGAACCTGCTCACCGGCGCCTATTCGCGCGGCGTCTCGCGCGGCGAGGTCGATGCCAACCTGCAGAAGGTCTACGCGTACTTCCCGCGCCTGAAGCAGCGGCGCACCTCGCAGTCGGGCTACACCTCCGGCGGCGAGCAGCAAATGACGGCGATCGGCCGCGCGCTGATGGCGCACCCGAACATGATCCTGCTCGACGAGCCGTCGATGGGCCTGGCGCCGCAGGTGGTCGACGAGATCTTCGGCATCGTCAAGGACCTGAACGACAAGGAAAAGGTCTCCTTCCTGCTGGCCGAGCAGAACACCAACATCGCCCTGAAGTACGCCCACTACGGCTACATCCTGGAGAGCGGCCGGGTGGTGATGGACGGCGCGGCGAGGGACCTGGCCGAGAACGAGGACGTCAAGGAGTTCTACCTCGGCATCTCGCGCGAGGGGCGCAAGAGCTTCCGCGACGCCAAGTTCTATCGTCGGCGCAAGCGCTGGTTGGCCTGAGACACCGGATTCGGTGGCGGCGATTCCTCCGGGGAGCCGTCGACCGCCGATGAGCGCTGCAATGAAATCGATCCTGGGTCCGGCCTTGCTCGCGCTGCTGACCGCCGCCTGCAGCCCGCAGCGCGAGACCACGCCGCTGCCGACGAAGCAGACGGCGATCGATCCGGTGACGAAGAAGCTCGACGCCGCCGCCGGGCAGGAGCAGAAGCGGCGCGAGGAGATGGAGGCGGCGGCGAAGCAGTAGGCCGTTGCAGGGAGACTCGGAAATGAGCGAACACTTCGACGCGCGCGAGACGCGCAGCCCGGCCGAGCGCGAGCGCGACCTGTACGAGCGGCTGCCTGCGCTGGTCGCCACCGCGGTGCGGGCACCCGGCTGGCGCGCCCACCTCGGCAACATCGACCCGGCCGGAATCGACGGCCCGGCGGCGCTGGCCCGGCTGCCGGTGCTGCGCAAGGGCGGGCTGCCGGCGCTGCAGAAGGAAGCGCCGCCGTTCGGCGGGCTGCTGCCCGACGCGGCTTACTCGTTCGGCCGGCTGTTCACTTCACCCGGGCCGATCTACGAGCCGGAGGGGCGGCACGACGACGCCTGGCGGGCGGCGCGCGGCCTGTTCGCTGCCGGCTTCCGCCTCGGCGACGTGGTGCTGAACACCTTTTCCTATCACCTGACGCCAGGCGGCTTCTTCCTCGATTCCGGGGCGCGAGCCATCGGCTGCTCGGTGATCCCGGCCGGCCCAGGCAACACCGAGCAGCAACTGGAACTGATCGAGCACCTGCGCCCGGTCGCCTACTGCGGCACACCCGACTTTCTGAAGATCCTGCTCGACGCCGGCGACAAGGCGGGACGGCCGGCGGAGTCGATCCGCCGCGCGGTCGTCTCCGGCGCGGCATTCCCGCCATCGCTGCAGGCCGAGATCCGCGACCGCGGCATCGATGCCTACCAGATCTACGCCACCGCCGACCTCGGCTGCGTCGCCTACGAGACGCCGGCACGGCAGGGCATGGTGGTCAACGAGGACGTGCTGCTGGAGATCGTCCGGCCGGGCACCGGCGAACCGGTGGCGCCCGGCGAAGTGGGCGAGATCGTCGTCACCTCGTTCGACCACCATCACCCGTGGATCAGGCTGGCGCTCGGCGACCTGTCGGCGGTGATGCCCGGCGCCTCGCCGTGCGGACGCACCAACGTGCGCATCCGCGGCTGGATGGGGCGGGCCGACCAGACCACCAAGGTCAAGGGCATGTTCGTGCGCCCGGAACAGGTCGCCGAGGTCGGCCGACGGCACGTGGGACTCGGCCGCCTGCGGCTGGTGGTCTCGCGCAGCGGCGAGACCGACGTGATGACGCTGAAGGCCGAGTCGCGCGCGCAGGACGCGGCGCTGGCGCAGGCAGTCGGCGAGTCGTTGCGCGCCGTGACGAAGCTGGGCGGAGCGGTCGAACTGGTCGCGCCCGGCAGCCTGCCGAACGACGGCAAGGTGATCGACGACGCGCGCAGCTACGGCTAGAGAAAACGCGGCTTCAGCGCTTCCTGGCTGTCTTGGCAGGCTTCGCCGGCGCCTTGCCGGTGCCTTGCGTGCGGCGGACTTCGCCGCGGCCTTGGCCGGCGCCTTGGCGGCGACCTTCCTGGCCGCTGCCGGCTTTGCCGGCGCCACCTTCGCCGCCGCGGCCTTCACGACGGTAGCCACCTTGACGGCGACCTTTGCTGCCGCCTTCAGGGCAGGCTTGGCAGCGAGCCCCTTTTTCGCGCCGGCGGCGTCGGCGGCAGGCTTGGCCGCGGCCTCGGCTTCGCCCTCGGCGCCCGGCGGCGGCTTGGTCGAGATCACCTGGTAGCCCGGCGGCGGCGCGGCCTTTTCCTCGTTCAGAGCCCACAGCTTCAGCGCCTCGGCCTGCGTCGGCACGGTGCCGGCGGAGACGCGCGAGCGGCGCGCCGCCACCGAGTCGCGGACGATCTTCTCGACCACGTCGAGCGGCAGGCGGGTCAGGTCGGAGAACTTGATGAAGCTGCGCTGGGCGTTGATGCCGGGCAGCGCGTCCTTGTGTCTGACGATGACGTCCTGCTCGGCCACGTACAGCGACATGTGCCGCCGCCCCGACTCGAGGGCGAAAAGCGGCCCGTCCAGCTCGTAAAAGGCCAGGCCATAGCGCATGCTTTCGCGCACGCCGCGCGCGGAACGGCGGATCATGCTGCACACCCGCGCCATCGCGACCCTGCGGTCTGGCGGCAGATCCCTGAGGTAGGCGCCGACCGTCGTGGGGGTCATGTCCATTCTGACTTCCTCCGGCTTCTGCGTCCGAACAACATGCAATTTTAACCGACTGCCCCCGGGGGTTAGGCTCTGCCGCGGTCCGGCGCCCTGCCGGCCGGCCGCCGAGGGGGCAGGGCAGGCGGGGCCGGCCGCTAGCTGCGCGGCCGGTAGAAGACGAAATCGGCAGTGAAGTCCACTCGCAGCAGGCGGTTGGCCTGGTCGGCGCCGCACGCGGCAGGCGGCATGCCGCCGCGCGTGTTGACCCGCTGGACATAGCTGACGCCGCCGAGCGCCCCCTTGCCGAAGCTCTTCGCCGAGAGCAGCAGCCAGGGCAGGGTGTCGGCCGAGGCCGCCTGATCGTGCGCGACCACGGTGCCGAGCACGCGGCTGCCGTCGCGGTGCTCGAAGGAGAAGTTCGCCCCGTGCCGGCCCGCCGCCTCGCCCTGCGCGTCGAACAGTTCGGCCTCCGGCTGGCGGAAGCGCCACTCGTAGGCGTTGCCGCTGCGCTCGCAGCGGAAGATCTGCACGCCGCGGGCGGCGAGCCTCAGCGCCGGCTCGTTGCCGTCTGGCACCCCGATGCGGCTGAACAGGCCGAGCGACGGCGGCTCGACGGTCCGCTCGGCGGGCTTGCCCGGCGCCCCGGGCGGTGGCGTGGCGCAGGCCGCCAGCAGCAGCGCTGCCGCGCAGCCGGCGAGAAGGGGTCGATTCATCAATCGCGGTCGTGCAGCAGGCCACCGGCGAACTCGGCCGCGCCGGCGCGCACCAGTTCGGCCACCTGGGCGTCGATCATCTGCGCGAAATCCCGGCGCGGGTAGTAGCGCCGGTGGATGAGGCGCAGGTAGTCCGTGGCCGCGAAGTGCCGGTGCAGCCGCTCGAGCGTCGTGCTGCGCACCTCGAGCAGCCAGAACTTGATCAGCACCTTCGCGGCGTGGCGCGCGTTGCGCTCCGGGTCAGTGCGCAGGTACTCCAGCCGGCGGTAGGCGACGTCGAGGGCGGCGCCGGCCTCGCCGAACATCGCGCCGTGGCCGGGAACCACGACGCGCGGCGACAGCGCGTCGATCCGGTCGAGCACCTGCTGCTGCTCTTCGAAGCCGGAGTCGCCCTCGAGTTCCGGAAAGATGACGCCGAAGCCGTTCTCCCACAGCGCGTCGGCGGACAGCAGGATGCGCTCGTCGTGGTTGTAGAACAGCACCATCTGCGGGTCGTGCCCGCCGCCGGGGATCACTTCCCACTCGAGTCCGCCGAGGCGCAGCGGCCGGTCGACCTCGATCAGCGCGTCGTAGTCGAAGCGCGCGCACTGCTGGCCGGTGGCGGCGTAGTTCAGCCTGCCCTGGTCCCACTGGCGCACCGCCGCAGCCATGCCCGGCGGAATCGCGATCGCCGGCCGGAAGCGCTCGTGCAGCGCCGCGTTACCGCCGACGTGGTCCGAATGCAGGTGGGTGTTGACGATTCGCGCCAGCGGCCGGTCCTGCCGCAACTGCTCGATCAGTTGCACCAGCAGCGGCGCATGCGAGACGTAGCCGGTGTCGACGACGCTTATCGCGCCGCCCTCGTCGAACACGATGCTGTTGGAGCTGAGCCAGCCGCGCTCGAGCACCCGCATCGTGGCCGGCAACGGCGGCGGCCTGCGCTCGGCCCTCACCACCTACGTGCCCGCGCCATCAGCC
>JBHJND010000445.1:0-1749 GCA_048497655.1 Caballeronia novacaledonica | reverse complement strand
ACCGAGACGAAGTGCAGCCGCTCCGGCCGCGCGGGATCGTCGCGCCAGGCCTGCCAGGCGGCAAGGAAGTTGGTGCCCAGCCCGAAGCCGGTCTCGAGCACGACGAACTGCCCGCGCCGCGCCCAGCGCTGCGGCAGGTCGTTGCCGCCGAGGAACACGTGCCGGGCCTGGCCAAGCGCCCCGTCGCGGCTGGCGTAGACGTCGCCGTAGCGGCCGCTGTACGGGTGGCCACCGGCGTCGAACTCGAGTGTTGCCGGCTCGATCTTCTGCATCATCGCTGCGCCCGGCCCGCGCCGGCGCGACTCCGCTCCGGGCCGGAACCGGTGGAGCCGGTTCCGCCGCGATGCGCGCAAGCGCCCGGCACGGCGGCGGCGCCGCCCGGGCGCCTCATCGCTACTTCAGCGGCTTGTAGCGGATGCGGTGTGGTGCGGCGCCCTCCTCGCCGAGGCGCTTCTTCTTGTCGTCCTCGTACTCGCGGTAGTTGCCCTCGAAGAAGCTCCACTGCGACTCGCCTTCGGCGGCGAGGATGTGGGTGCAGATGCGGTCGAGGAACCAGCGGTCGTGCGAGATCACCAGCACGCAGCCGGGGAACTCGATCAGCGCGTCTTCGAGCGCGCGCAGCGTCTCGACGTCGAGGTCGTTCGACGGCTCGTCGAGCAGCAGCACGTTGCCGCCGGCGATCAGCGTCTTTGCGAGGTGCAGCCGGCCGCGCTCGCCGCCGGACAACTGGCCGACGATCTTCTGCTGGTCGCCGCCCTTGAAGTTGAAGCGGCCCAGGTACGCCCGCGACGGCATCTCGAACTTGCCCACGGTCAGCACGTCCAGGCCGCCGGAGACCGCCTCCCACACCGTCTTCTCGTTCTCCAGCGCTTCGCGCGACTGGTCGACGAAGGCGAGCTTCACCGTCGGCCCGATCTTCACCGTGCCCGAGTCCGGCTCCTGCTTGCCGGTGATCATGCGGAACAGCGTCGACTTGCCGGCGCCGTTCGGCCCGATGATGCCGACGATCGCGCCGGCCGGCACCTTGAAGCTGAGCTTGTCGATCAGCAGCGTGTCGCCGAAACCCTTGGTGACGTCGATGAACTCGATCACCTCGTTGCCGAGCCGCTCGCCGACCGGGATGAAGATCTCCTGCGTCTCGTTGCGCTTCTGGTACTCGTAGCTCGACAGTTCCTCGAAGCGGGCCAGGCGCGCCTTGCTCTTGGCCTGCCGGCCCTTGGCGTTCTGCCGCACCCACTCCAGTTCCTGCTTCATCGTCTTGATGCGGGCCGCCTCCTGCTTCGACTCCATCTCCAGCCGCTGTTCCTTCTGCTGCAGCCACGAGCTGTAGTTGCCTTCCCATGGAATGCCGTAGCCGCGGTCCAGTTCGAGGATCCACTGGCAGGCGTTGTCGAGGAAGTAGCGGTCGTGGGTGACGCCGACCACCGTGCCGGGGAAGCGCAGCAGGAACTGCTCCAGCCACTCGACGCTCTCAGCGTCGAGGTGGTTGGTCGGCTCGTCGAGCAGCAGCATGTCGGGCTTCGACAGCAGCAGCCGGCACAGCGCCACGCGCCGCTTCTCGCCGCCGGAGAGGTGCTCGATCGGCGCCTCCCAGTCGGGCAGGCGCAGCGCGTCGGCGGCGATCTCCAGCAGGTGCTCGGTGTCGGCGCCGGCGGTGGCGATGATCGCCTCGTACTTCGCCTGCTCGGCAGCCAGCCTGTCGAAGTCGGCATCGGGCTCGGCGTAGGCGGCGTAGATCTCCTCCAGCTT
>JBHJND010000444.1:0-2024 GCA_048497655.1 Caballeronia novacaledonica | reverse complement strand
CCGCGCCTGGCGCGGCGCCTATCGGCCCTGCGCCAGGCGCGAGCGGATGAGACAAATACTTGATTTATTTGACTTTTTCTAAGTGCCTATGAAAACGGCAGGCTAGCGAGGTCTAATGAAGACGCGGGTCTTACGGGATCTGCCGGCGGTTGTTCACAATGTTTTCCACAGTCGATCCATGCAAGCGGGCCGCCCCGGCCGACCCACTACACTGCCGCATTCCGAGTCCTCGCGGGTCCGCTCCCCACATCACGTGTTCGCGATCGTACAAGCCATCGGCTGGCCGATCTGGCCGCTGATCATCGCCTCCGTCGTCGCCCTGGCGCTAATCATCGAGCGCGGGATCGCCCTGCGGCGGGCGAAGATCCTGCCCCCCACCCTGCTAAAGGACGTGCTGGCGCTGCACTCCCGACGGCAGATAACGCCCGAGGTGGTCGTCCGTCTCGAGACGAGTTCGCCGCTCGGCCGAGTCCTGGCCGCCGGACTGCGCAATGTCCGCGCGCCGCGGTCGATCGCCGGAGCCGCGGTGGCAAATGTCGGCGGGCACGTCGCGCATGAGCTCTCGCGCTACCTGTCGTTGCTCGGCTCGATCGGCTCGATCGCTCCGCTGCTGGGGCTGCTCGGCACGGTGATCGGCATGATCGAGATCTTCGCCTCGCAGCAGGCAGGCTCGAATCCGCAGCAGCTGGCGCAGGGCATCTCGATCGCCCTTTACTGCACGGCGTTCGGCATCATCGTCGCCGTGCCGGCGGTGATGTTCTACCGCCACTACAAGTCCCGCATCGAGGAGTACCTGGTGGCGATGGAAGACCAGGCGCAGCAGCTGCTCGAAGTGCTGTTCGCCGATCGCTACGACGCCGTGCCGAGATGAGATTCCGCCGCCCGTTGGACGAGGAACCGGAGCTGAACCTGGTTCCCCTGATCGACGTGATGCTGATCGTGCTTATCTTCCTCGCGGTCACCACGACCTACTCGCGCTACAGCGAGCTGCGGCTGCAGCTTCCCGGCGCACAGGCAAACGCGACCGACACGCGGCTCAACGAGATCGTCGTCGGCGTCAGCGCCGACGGCCGCTTCGCGCTCGACCGGACCGTGCTGCCGAACACCGCGCCCGGGCCGGTGGCGCAGGCGTTGACGCAGGCGGCGCAGGGCCTGAACGAGCCGACGGTAGTGATCCATGCGGACGCGCAGGCACCGCACCAGGCGGTCGTCAACGTGATGGAAGCGGCCCGCCTGGCCGGGCTGTCGCGCATCAGCTTCGTCACTGAGCGCACGGGTCCCGCGGCTCGCTGAGGCGTTGCCGGCGGCGATGACCACGCGCGCGCGATTCGAGCTCGCCCTGACCCGGGCCTGGACGGGCCGCGGCCCGCTGGCCTGCGCCCTGCTGCCCCTGTCGTGGCTGTATGCCGCCGGCCACGCCGTGCACGCCGGCCTTTACCGCAGCGGCATCCTCAGGTCCTGGCGCGTCGGCCTGCCGGTGGTCGTGGTCGGCAACCTCTACGCCGGAGGCACCGGCAAGACTCCGCTGGTGATCGAGTTGGTGCGCGCGCTGAAGGCGCGCGGCTGGCGACCGGGCGTGATCTCGCGCGGCTACGGCCGCAGGACGGCCGATGTACGTCCGGTCGAGGCGGGCGCGCACGCCAGCGAGGTCGGCGACGAGCCGCTGCTCATTGCGCAGGCCGCTGCGGTGCCGGTGGTGGTCGGCGCCGACCGGGTGGCAGCAGCGCGCGTGCTGCACTCGCTCAACCCGAAGTGCGACGTGATCGTCTGCGACGACGGCCTGCAGCATCCGCGGCTGGCGCGCGATGTCGAGATCGCCGTGCTGCACTTCAGGGGGATCGGCAACGGCTGGCTGCTGCCGGCGGGGCCGCTGCGCGAGCCGCTGCGGCGCCTGAAGAGCGTCGACGCGGTGGTGCTCAATGGCGAAGTGCCGCCGCTGCGCATCCACGGCCAGGTGTTCACGATGAACGCCGAACTCGACGAGGTCTATTCGGTGGCCGACCCGGGCCGCCGCGCGTCGCTGT
>JBHJND010000443.1:0-5080 GCA_048497655.1 Caballeronia novacaledonica | reverse complement strand
GCGCCGAGGCCGGCGAGATCGAGTTCGCCGAGCGCGCGGCCGACCGCCGCCGTGCCGTTCTCGACCGCTACCGAGTGCAGGCGCGCGTGCGCGCTGTCGTCGTCGAACTCCACCCGGTCGTCGGCGCCGTGGAAGTAGCCGCGCAGGAAGCGGTAGCGCGAATCGCGCGCCTTCTGCACGCGGCGGACCACCCGCGACAGCGGCACGCCGAGCAGCACCAGCGCGTGCGAGCCGAGCATCAGGCTGCCCTCGAAGACTTCCGGCACCACCTCGGTGGCGCCCGCCTTGAGCAGGCGGTCGAGGTCCGCATCGTCCTGGGTGCGCACGATCACCGGCAGCGTCGGGCTCAGTTGATGCGCGAAGTGCAGCACCTTCAGCGCCGAATGCGCGTCGTTGTAGCTGATCACCAGCGCCGAGGCCCGCGCCAGGCCGGCGGCAACCAGCGTCTCGCGCCGCGCCGCATCGCCGTAGACGACCGAGTCGCCGGCGGCCGCGGCCTCGCGCACGCGGTCGGGGTCGAGATCGAGGGCGACGTAGCCGATGCCCTCGTCGGTGAGCATGCGCGCCAGGTGCTGCCCGCTGCGCCCGTAGCCGGCGATGATCACGTGCTTCTCCACCGCCATCGAGCGGGCGGCGATGCTGTGCAGCTCGAGCGAGCGCTGCATCCACTCCGAGGCGACGAAGCGCATCGCGATGCGGTCGCTGTACTGGACCAGGAAGGGCGCCGCCAGCATCGACAGCAGCATTGCCGCCAGCACGATCTGCCGCAGCGTCGGGTCGAGCAGCGGCGCGCCCTGCGCCAGCAGCACGAAGCCGAACTCGCCGGCCGTGGCCAGCCCCAGGCCGGTGCGGATCGCCGTGCCCGCCGGGGCACCGAACGCGCGCGCCAGGCCGACGATCAGCAGGCACTTCAGGGTGGTCGGCCCGAGCAGCGCCAGCACCACCCAGCCAAAGTGCCGGATCACGACGTTGACGTCGAGCAGCATGCCGATGGTGATGAAGAACAGGCCCAGCAGCACGTCGCGGAAGGGCTTGATGTCCTCCTCGACCTGGTGGCGGTACTCGGTCTCGGCGATCAGCATGCCGGCGACGAAGCTGCCCAGCGCCAGCGACAGCCCCGCGTGCTCGGTGAGCCAGGCCAGGCCGAGCGCGATCAGCAGCACGTTGAGCACGAACAGTTCGTGCGCCCGCCGCCTTGCGACCAGGTGCAGCCAGCGGCCGACCACCCACCGGCCGCCGACCAGCAGGATGGTCAGCAGTGCCACCGCCTTGAGGCCCGCCATGCCCAGTGACTCGACCAGTTCCTCGGCGTGCGCGGCCAGCGCGGGAATGACCACCAGTAGCGGCACCACCGCCAGGTCCTGGAACAGCAGCACGCCGACCATCCGCCGGCCGTGCTCCGTCTCCAGTTCGAGCCGGTCGGCGAGCAGCTTCATCAGGATCGCCGTCGACGACATCGCCAGCGTCGCGCCGAGCAGGAAGGCGCCGGACAGGGGCAGCGGCAGGAACAAGCCGGCCAGCCAGCCGGCGGCCATGACGCCGAGAATCGTCAGCACGACCTGTCCCATGCCCAGCCCGAAGACCAGGCTGCGCATGCTCTTCAGCTTCGGCAGCGAGAACTCCAGCCCGATCGAGAACATCAGGAACACCACGCCGAACTCGGCCAGGTAGCGCGTTTCCTTGGTGTCTGGCACCAGGCCGAGGGCGTGCGGCCCGATCAGGATGCCGACCGCCAGGTAGCCGAGCATCGGCGGCAGGTTGAGCAGCCGGAAGGCCACCACGCCGAGCACGGCGGCGGCCAGCAGCAGCAGGGTCAGTTCGAGCGCGGTCGGCATTGCATCGGCCGGAACGGCTAATACGAGCAAGAGCCGTGCCAGGCACGTAGTGCCAGAGTATCATCGACTCAACCATCCGCCCTTGTCGCCGATCTACAGTCGGCCCGCCGCAGCCACCCCATGCCCCCCGCCGAGGCCGCCGCCCCGTCGCCTGCCAACGCGCTCGAACTGGCGCGCACCGTGCTGAGGATCGAGGCGCAGGCGGTCGTCGCGCTGGTCGACCGGCTGGACGAGGCGTTCCTGCATGCGGTGCGGCTCTTGCTGCAGTGCCGCGGCAGGGTGGTGGTCAGCGGCATCGGCAAGAGCGGCCACGTCGGCCGCAAGATCGCCGCCACCATGGCTTCGACCGGCACCCCGGCGATGTTCGTGCATGCCGCCGAGGCGGCGCACGGCGACCTCGGCATGATCACCCGCAGCGACGTGCTGGTGGCGCTGTCCTACTCGGGAGAGACGGCCGAGCTGCTGACCATCGTGCCGACGCTGAAGCGGGAGGGCACGCCGCTGGTGGCGATCACCGGAGCCGCCGGCTCGTCGCTGGCCCGGCACGCCGATGTGCACCTGGACGTGCGCGTCGACAAGGAGGCCTGCCCGCTGAACCTCGCCCCGACCTCCTCGACCACGGCGATGCTGGCGCTCGGCGACGCGCTGGCGGTCGCCTGCCTCGATGCGCGCGGCTTCGGGCCGGCCGACTTCGCCCGCTCGCACCCCGGTGGCGCTCTCGGCCGGCGGCTGCTGACCAAGGTCGGGGACGTGATGGCCACCGGAGCCGACATCCCGTCGGTGCCGCTCACCGCCAGCGTGATGGAAGCGATCCGCGAGATCTCGCTGAAACGGCTCGGCATGACCGCGGTGCTCGACGCCGACGGCCGCGTCGCCGGCATCTTCACCGACGGCGACCTGCGCCGGCTCCTGGAACGCGGCGCCAGCGTGCGCGAGCTGGCAGTGGCGGAGGTGATGACCCGCAACCCGCTGACCATCGGGCCCGGTGCGCTGGCGGCCGAGGCGGCGCAGCTGATCGAGTCGACCCGCAGGAACCAGCTGCTGGTGGTCGAGGACGGCCGGCTGGTCGGCGCGCTGCACGCGCACGACCTCACCGCGGCAAGGGTGCTCTGATGAACGCCGAGCGGCGCGCCGCGGCAGTGCGCCTGCTGGTGCTCGACGTCGACGGCGTTCTGACCGACGGCCGCCTGTACTTCGGCGCCGACGGCGAGGCGCTCAAGGTGTTCGACGTGCGCGACGGCCACGGCGTCAAGCTGCTGCGCGAAGCCGGCATCGAGGTGGCGATCCTTTCGGCCCGCCGCTCGCCGATCGTCGAGCGGCGCGCCCGCGAGCTCGGCATCACGCAGGTGATCCAGGGCGCAGCCGACAAAGGCGCCGGCTTTGCCGACCTGATGCGCGCGCTGCGGCTGCCGCCCGAGCAGTGCGGCTACATCGGCGACGACTGGCCCGACCTGGCCGCGCTGGCGCAGGCGGGGTTCGCCGCCACGGTCGCCGACGCGGCGCCGGAGGTGCGCCGGGTCGCCCACTGGATAAGCGCCGCGCCGGGTGGCCGCGGCGCGGTGCGCGAGCTGGCGGAGTTCATCCTGCGTGCGCAGGGACGGCTCGACGAGCTGCTGGGCCGCCACGGCGGCAGCGCGGGAGCCGCCGATGCTTGACCGGCTGTCGATGCTGATCGCCACGGTCCTGCTGGCCGTCGTCACCGTCACCAGCTACTGGTACTCGCGCGAGATGCGCCGGCCCACGGTGCGCACGACGGCGACACCGGGCACGCCTGACTTCATCGTCGAGCGCGTCGTGCTGACGCAGTTCGACGACCGCGGCCAGGCCCGCTACAAGCTGTTCGCCGAGGAACTGTCGTACTTCAACGAGAACGACGACATCGACTTGACCGCGCCGCGGCTGGTCAGCCTGCTGCCCGACCAGCCGCAGCTGCAGGCCACGTCGGCGCGCGCCCGCGTCACCAACGCCGGCGCCCGCGTGCTGATGCAGGGCGACGTGCTGCTGAAGCGCGCGGCGGCGGACAACCGCCCGGCCCTGACCATCCGCACCGAGCGGATGACGGCGGTTCCGGACGAGGAGCGCTTCTCCTCGGACGTGCCGGTGCTCATCGAGCAGGGCGGCACGCGCCTGGACGGGGCGGCTATGGATTACGACAACCTGACGCGCGTGCTGACGGTCAGCGGCGGCCTGCGCGGCGAAATGGCGCCGGCGCGCCGCTGACGGGGGAATCCAAATGCGCATCCTGCTGCTGATCGCGCTGGCCGCCTGCTGCCCTGCCGCCCTGGCCGAGCGCGCCGACAAGGAACAGCCGACGATCATCGAGGCCGACCGCGGCGTGTTCGACGAGCTCAAGCAGGTCAACGTGGTCAGCGGCCGCGCGACGCTCACCCGCGGCACCATGCGCATCACCGGCGAGCGGATGGAGCTGCGCACCGCCCCGGACGGCTATCGCAGCGCGCTGGTGACGGCGGGGCCCGAGGCGCCGGCCACGTTCCGCCAGCGGCGCGATCCGACCCGCCCCGGCGTCGAGGAGTACGTCGAGGGCAGCGCCGAGCGGATCGAGTGGGACGAGAAGACCGATTCGGCCCGCTTTGTCGGCAAGGCCCAGTGGCGGCGGCTGGAGAACGGCGTCGTGCGCGACGAGATCACCGGGCAGGTGATCTCCTACGATGCGGCCGCATCGACTTATCGGATCGAAGGCGGCGAGCAGGGCGGCGGCCGTGTGCGGGCTGTGATCGCGCCGCGCACGACCGAGGCGCCGAGGGCGCCGCCGGCGCCGCTGCGCCCCGCCACCGAGCCGCCGGCGGGCAGGAAATGACGAACGCCCGCCCGGGCCTCCGGCGGCACCGCGCCGCCTGCCGTGCCGTCCAGGTGTGCCGATGAGTGCCGCCGCGGTGCCGGTCGAATCGGCCGCCGGCGGCGGCATTGCGTCCGAGGGCAGCCGCCTGCGGGTCGAGCACTTGCACAAGCACTACGGCGCGCGCGTGGTCGTCAAGGACGTGTCTCTTTCCGTCGAGGCCGGCGCGGTGGTCGGCCTGCTCGGGCCGAACGGCGCCGGCAAGACGACCTGCTTCTACATGGTGGTCGGCCTGGTGCCGATGGATGGCGGGGCGATCTTCCTCGACGACCTGTCGATCGCCCACCTGCCGATTCACCGCCGGGCGCGGCTGGGACTTTCCTACCTGCCGCAGGAGGCGTCGGTGTTCCGCCGCCTGACGGTGGAGGAGAACGTGCGCGCCGTCCTC
>JBHJND010000442.1:0-3610 GCA_048497655.1 Caballeronia novacaledonica | reverse complement strand
GGTTGATCATTCGCTACCATCTCGACGGCCGGCCGCTGAACACGCGGCGGATCCTGCAGGACCTGAGGGAACTCTGAGCGCCGTGACTGCGCTGTCGGTCAACCTGAACAAGATCGCGCTGGTGCGCAACACGCGCAGGCTGGGCATCCCCAGCGTGAGCAGGTTCGCCGCCATCGCGCTGGAAGCGGGCGCCGACGGCATCACCGTGCACCCGCGGCCGGACGGTCGCCACGTGCGCGGCGAAGACGTGCACGAGCTAGCGGCGCTGCTGGCGGGCTGGCCTGCGGCCGAGTTCAACATCGAGGGCAACCCCTTCCACCAGCTGATGGACTACGTGCGGCAGGTGCGGCCGCAACAGTGCACCTTCGTGCCCGACGAGACCGGGGCTTTCACCTCGGACCACGGCTGGGAGCTGGCGCGCGACGGCGACAGACTGCGGCCGATGATCGAGCAGGCGCATGCGCTGGGGGTGCGGGTCAGCCTGTTCATCGACCCGGAGCCGGAGGCGATGCGGCTTGCGCGCGAGGTCGGCGCCGACCGCGTGGAGCTCTATACGGAACCCTATGCGCTGGCCTTCGGCACGGCTGCGCAGGCGGAGATGCTCGCCCGCTACCGCGCTGCGGCGCAGGCGGCGCAGGCTGCCGGACTCGGCGTGAATGCCGGACACGACCTGAACCGGGACAACCTGCCGCCCTTCCTGACGACGGTGCCCGGAGTGCTCGAGGTTTCGATCGGCCACGCGCTGACCGCCGACGCGCTCGAGTTCGGCATGGCGGCCGCCGTGCGGATGTACGTGGCGACGATCCGCAGCGCCGAAGTCGCCGGTCGCGAGAAGGCGTGATCTACGGCATCGGCACCGATCTGGTCGAGATCGGGCGGATCGCGGCGGCGGTCGAGCGCTTCGGCGACCGCTTCGTCGAACGCATCCTCGGGCCACAGGAGAGGGCGCGTTACGAGGCGCGCCGCACACGTTCGGCGAGCCGCGGCCTGGCCTTTCTCGCCACCCGGTTCGCCGCCAAGGAGGCGGTGTCGAAGGCGATCGGGCTCGGCCTGCGCTCGCCGATGACCTGGCGGGCGGTCGAGATCGTCAACGCGCCGTCGGGGCAGCCGCAGGTGGTGGCGCACGATGCGCTGGCCGAATTCCTTCGCCGCAGGCGCCTGCGCCTGTCGGTGTCGGTCACCGACGAGCAGACGCTGGCGATGGCCTTTGTCATCGCCGAAGTGATGGCTGACCAGGAACCGGCGGAGGGCTAGATGCTCGGACCGGTGGTGGTCGACATCGAGGGCACGCGGCTGACGGAGGCCGACCGCCGCAGGCTCGCGCATCCGCTGGTCGGCATGGTGATCCTGTTCGCCCGCAACTGCGAGTCGCCCGATCAGTTGCGGGCGCTGACCGCCGAAATCCGCGCATTGCGCTCGCCGCCGCTGCTGATCGCCGTCGACCACGAGGGCGGGCGCGTGCAGCGCTTCCGCCAGCCGCCGTTCACCCGCATCGCGGCGATGGCGCGCCTGGGCAGGCTGTGGGACGAGGACGTGCTGCTCGCCAGCCGCACGGCGACGGCGGTCGGCTACGTGATGGCGGCCGAGTTGCGCGCGCACGGCGTCGACCTCGCCTTCGCGCCGGTGCTCGACCTCGACTGGGGGCACAGCGGCGTGATCGGCGACCGCGCCCTGCACCGGGACCCGCGCGTGGTGACCCTGCTGGCGGCACACCTGATGCACGGCATGGCCATGGCCGGCATGGCCAACTGCGGCAAGCACTTTCCCGGCCACGGCTGGCCGGCCGCCGATTCGCACGTCGCGCTGCCGGTCGACGGGCGAAGGCGCGCCGAGATCCTCGGCGAAGACGCGGCGCCTTACCGTTCGCTCGGTATCGCGCTCGCCGGCGTGATGCCCGCCCACGTGATCTATCCGCGCGTCGACGGCAAGGCGGCCGGCTTCTCGCCGCGTTGGATCAAGGGTGTGCTGCGCCGCAGGTTCGGCTTCACCGGCGCCGTGTTCAGCGACGACCTCTCGATGGCAGGAGCGAGTGTCGCCGGCGACATCGTCGCCCGCGGACAGGCCGCGCTCGATGCCGGCTGCGACTTCGTCCTGGCCTGCAACGATCCCGCGGCGGCCGACCAGCTGCTGGCCGGCATCCGCTGGCGGCGGACCGCCGCGTTCGAGTCGAGACTGGCGCGCGTGACGCCGCGCGGGCCGGCCGCCGCGATGGCGGAACTGCTGCGCGACCCGTCTTACCTGACGGCGCGCAACGAAGTCACCGCCTGGGGCGGCGACTGACGGCCGCTTGGCGGGCCGATTCTCGCGCCGATCGCTTCAGCCCACGATTCCCCGGGCGCGCAAGGCGGCGATCGCCGCCTCGCCCAGGCCGAGTTCCCGCAGCACCGCGTCGGTGTCCTCGCCGAGGCGGGGCGCCGGCGAGCGAAGCGTTCCGGGCGTGCCGGAGAGCTTGGGCACCACCCCCGGCACGTCGAGCGACCAGCCGTCGCGGGTGGCCTGCCGCAGGATCATCTCCCGCGCGCGGTAATGCGGGTCCTCGTGGATGTCCTTCGCCGTGTAGACCTTGCCGGCCGGCACGCGAGCCGCGGCCATCGCGGCGAGCGCATCGGCCACCTTGCGCGTCGAGGTCCACGCCTCGATCGCACCGTCGATCTCGGCGACCCGTGCCACCCGGCCGACATTGCCGGCAAGGTCAGGCGCGTTGGCGAGGTCGGTGCGGCCGATCGCTTCCATCAGCCGCCTGAAGATGCTGTCGCCGTTGCCGGCGATCAGCACGAAGCCGTCGCTGCAGCGGTAGGCGTTGGTCGGCGCGATGCCGGGCATGCTGCTGCCGGTCGGCTCGCGCACCGCGCCGAAGACGCTGTATTCCGGGAGCAGGCTCTCGGTCACGTTGAACACCGCCTCGTGCAGCGCCACGTCGATCACCTGGCCGGCGCCGCCATTCACCTTGCGGTGATACAGCGCCATCATCACGCCGATCACGCCGTGCAGCGCTGCAAGCGTATCGCCGATGGAAACGCCGACGCGCACCGGCACGCGGCCCGGCTCGCCGGTCAGGTGGCGCAGGCCGCCCATGGCCTCGCCGATCACGCCGAAGCCCGGCTGGTCGCGGTACGGGCCGGTCTGGCCGTAGCCGGAGATGCGCAGCATGACGAGGCCCGGGTTCAGCGCGCGCAAATCATCCCAACCGAGGCCCCAGCCTTCGAGCGTGCCGGGGCGGAAGTTCTCGATCAGGATGTCGGCCTCGGCGATCAGCCGGCGGGCGAGGTCCTGCCCCTCGGCAGCGCGCAGGTCGAGCGCGACCGAGCGCTTGTTGCGCGACTGCACCTGCCACCAGACCGAAGTGCCGTCCTTGAGCATCCGCCACTTGCGCAGCGGGTCGCCGCTGCCGGGCGGCTCGATCTTGACGACCTCGGCGCCGAACTCGCCGAGCAGCTTGCCGGCGAACGGGCCGGCGATCAGCTGGCCCATCTCGACGACGCGCACCCCGGCCAGCGCCGAGCGCGGCACGGCAGCGGCGGGCAGGGTCATCGCGTGGCGGTCAGGCGCGCTCGACGTAGGAGCCGTCGTCGGTGCTGACGCGGATCTTCTCGCCGTTGCTGACGAACGG
>JBHJND010000441.1:0-2203 GCA_048497655.1 Caballeronia novacaledonica | reverse complement strand
ACCGGCACGCGCGGCGCCAGCGCGCACATTAGTTCGTAGCCCACGGTGCCGGCGTGGCTGGCGACCGCGTCGATCGGGACCTGTGCTCCCCAAAGCTCGACCGCGCTGCCGACCCGCGCACCGGGCACATCGGTCAGGTCGACGGTGATCATGTCCATCGATACGCGCCCGACCAGGGGCACGACGACGCCGTCGACGGCGACTGGCGTGCCGTCCGGGGCGTGACGCGGGTAGCCGTCGGCATAGCCGCAGGCGACAACGCCGATGCGTGTCGGTCGGTGCGCGACAAAGCGCGAGCCGTAGCCCACCGCCTCGCCGGGCGCGATGGAGCGCACGGCAATCAGTTCGGTGGCCAGTGTCATGGCTGCGCGCAGTCCCAGGCCGGCCGCGCTATGCGCGGCATCGGGCGTGGCGCCGTACAGCGCAATGCCCGGGCGCGCCCACTCCTCGGCCAGCGGCGGATGCAGGAACAGCGCAGCCGAGTTCGAAATGCAGCGCGGCAGGTCGACGCCGCGGCAGGCCTGCTCGAAGCGCTGCAGCTGCTCGTGCATCGAGACCGGCCCTTCCTCGGGGTCGGCGCGGTCGGAGTTCGCGAAATGCATCGACACGCCGTCGATGCGGACGCCGGCTAGCGAGCGTAGGCGCGCACAGGCCGCCGGCACGTCGGCTGGCGCGAAGCCGAGCCGGTTCATGCCGGTATTGACCTTGACGTAGACACCCACCGGAGCCCCCGCCGGCGCCGCCTCGAACATGCGCAGCTGCTCGTCGTCGTGCACGACGACGGTCAGGCCGAGTCCGCGGCACAGTGCGATGTCGCCAGGCTCGAACACACCTTCCAGCAGCAGCAGCGGTCCGGCCCACCCGGCATCGCGAGCGCGGCGCGCTTCATCGAAGTCGATCAGCGCGAGTCCATCCGCGGCATCGAAGCCGCGCACCGCGTGCTCGATGCCATGACCATAGGCGTTGGCCTTGACGACGGCCCACAGGCGGCGGCCGGCCGAGCGCTGGCGAGCGGCCTGGAGGTTATGGCGCATCGCCGTAAGACTGATGCGCGCCTGGATCGGACGGGGCACGGGAATGCGGTCTGCAGTGAGGCTCGTAGCATAGCGAGACCGCGCAGAGCGGCGCGCGCAACACCGCGTGCTATAACGCCGCGCACCCTTCTCCGCCACCGCGTCTTGCTCCCCTTCACCGCCCTGCCCGCCTGCACCGGCCGATGAATCGCGGCTTCTACACGATCATGGCGGCGCAGTTCCTGTCGTCGCTTGCCGACAACGCGCTGCTGATCTGCGCGATCGCGCTGCTGCGCGAGCTCGGCGCGCCGAGCTGGATGACGCCGATGCTGAAGCTGTTCTTCGTCATCTCGTACGTCGTGCTCGCGGCCTTCGTCGGCGCCTTCGCCGACTCGTTCCCAAAGGGCAAGGTGATGCTGATGACGAACACGATCAAGATCGGCGGCTGCCTGCTGATGTTCTTCGGCGTGCATCCGCTCTTTGCCTACGCCGTGGTGGGCTTCGGCGCGGCGGCCTACTCGCCGGCGAAGTACGGCATCGTCACCGAGCTGCTGCCGCCGGAACGGCTGGTCGTCGCCAACGGCTGGATCGAAGGCCTCACCGTCACCTCGATCATCCTCGGCTTCCTGCTCGGTGGGGTGCTGATCAGTCCGAAGGTCTCGGCCTGGCTGCTGGCATTCGACGTGCCGATGGTCGACATGGACATCGACCACCCGGCCGAGTCGGCGATTGCGGTGATCGCCAGCATCTACCTGCTGGCGGCGCTCGTGAATGTGCTGATTCCGGACACCGGGGCCCGTTATGCCAAGCAGCACGTGCACCCGTGGAAGCTGCTGGTCGGCTTCGCACACTGCTGCAACGTGCTGTGGCGCGACAAGCTGGGCCAGATCTCGCTGGCGGTGACGACGCTGTTCTGGGGGGCCGGAGCGACGCTGCAGTTCATCGTGCTCAAGTGGGCCGAGCAGGTGCTCGGGCTCGACCTCAGCAAGGCTGCGATCCTGCAGGCGATCGTCGCCATCGGCATCGCCGTGGGCGCGATCTACGCCGCCGCCAGCGTGTCGCTGAGGCGTTCGCTCGGCGTGCTGCCCGTGGGCGTGGCGATGGGACTGATCGTCGCGCTGGCGGCGTTGTACAGCCGCGCCGTCGCACCGGAGGGATCGATCCACATTGGCGCCGTGTCGGTCAGCTAC
>JBHJND010000440.1:0-3670 GCA_048497655.1 Caballeronia novacaledonica | reverse complement strand
CGCCGCGGTGGGCCTGGATGCGCGGCCACGGCCAGGGGAGGTGATGGCTCACGAGTGGTTCCTCCTGCGACGGACGTAGACGATCTTCTCCACCTTCGCCACCACCAGGCCTTCCTCGTCGACCACGTCGACGTTGAACAGATGCAGGTGCTTGTCGCCGCCGGCAGTCATCCCGACGATCCGCTCGAGGTCCTCGTCGGTCAGCAAGAACCGGGCCTGCATGCGCGAGCGCCCGGGAGCGAGGAATTCGATCGACGCCGCCTTGTCCCACACCAGGTAGTCGCCCGGCAGGTTGTGCAGCACCATCAGCGCGAAGAACGGATCGGTCATCGCGTAGAGCGAGCCGCCGAAGTGGCTGCCGAAGTAGTTGCGGTTGCGCAGGCGCAGCGGCATCTCGACGACGATTTCGCGGTAGTCGGCGGCGATGCGCCGCACCCGGATGCCGGCGCCGAGGTACGGCGGCCACAGGTTCATCGCGAGGCGGAGCAGCCAGGACGGGTACTTGCGGGCCATCGGCGCTGGTCGAAGGGGCAGCGAACATTAGCGCACGGCGCCGGCGATTAAGCTTCGCGCTGGCATCCGATGGCACACCGCACATGACCTCGATCAAGGCGCTCGGGCACCTGCGCGTGCTCGACCTGACCCGCGTGCTGGCCGGCCCCTGGTGCACCCAGCTGCTGGCCGACCTCGGCGCCGACGTGATCAAGGTCGAGCGGCCCGGCAGCGGCGACGACACCCGCGCCTGGGGACCGCCATTCCTGAAGGACGCCGACGGCCGCGACACCACCGAGGCGGCCTATTACCTGTCGGCCAACCGCGGCAAGCGCTCGGTGACGGTCGACATCGGCAAGCCGCAGGGGCAGCAGCGGGTGCGCCGGCTCGCCGCGGCGAGCGACGTGGTGATCGAGAACTACAAGGTCGGCCAGCTGGCCAAGTACGGGCTCGACTACGCGCGTCTGGCCACCGACAACCCGCGCCTGATCTACTGCTCGATCACCGGCTTCGGCCAGGACGGCCCCTACAAGGACCGCGCCGGCTACGACTTCATCATCCAGGCGATGGGCGGCTTCATGTCGATCACCGGCGAGCGCGACGACCTGCCCGGCGGCGGGCCGCAGAAGGCCGGGGTGGCAGTCAGCGACCTGATGACCGGCATGTACGCGACGGTGGCGATCCTCGCCGCGGTGGCGCAGCGCGAGCGGACGGGCGCCGGCCAGTACATCGACATGGCGCTGTTCGACACGGTGATCGCCATGCTGGCCAACATGAATATGAACTTCCTGACCACCGGCAAGGCGCCGGGGCGGGCCGGCAACGCGCACCAGAACATCGTGCCCTACCAGGTCTTCGCCGCCGCCGACGGCCACGTGGTGATCGCCGTGGGCAACGACAGCCAGTACGCGAAGTTCTGCGAGATCGCCGGCCGGCCCGACCTCGCCGCCGATCCCCGGTTCAGCAGCAATGCCGAGCGGGTGCGCAACCGTGCCTTGCTGGTGCCGCTGCTGGAGGCGATTGTGCGCGACAAGCCGGCCGCCTTCTGGACCGGGAAACTCGAAGCGGCCGGCGTGCCGTGCGGGCCGATCAACTCGATCGCGCAGGCGCTGGCCGACCCGCAGGCGGTGGCGCGAGGGCTGCGCATCGAGCTGCCGCACCCGACCGCCGGCACGGTGCCGCTGGTCGGCATGCCGATCCGCATGAGCGCATCGAGCCCGAGCTACGAGCGGCCGCCGCCGCTGCTCGGCGAGCACACCGACGAGGTGCTGCGCGAGGTCGCCGGCCTTCGTGCCGACGAGATCGCCGCACTGCGTTCGCACGGCGTACTCTGAACACGCACCTGGCCCGGGAAATGGCCGCGCAGCACCTGCTGATCTCCGGCCGCGTACAGGGCGTCGGCTTTCGCTGGTCGATGTGCGAGGCGGCGCTGGAGCACGGCGTGCGCGGCTGGGTGCGCAACCGCCGCGACGGCCGCGTCGAGGCGGTGGTCGACGGCAAAGAGGAGGCGATCGCGTCGATGCTGCGCTGGGCAAGGCAAGGCCCGCGCATGGCGCGCGTCGACGAGGTCACCACGCGCGCGGCGACGACGGCGGAGACGGCCCTCGTCGGCAGCGGCTTCGAGCCACTGCCGGACGCGTGAGCCGTTGCTGGCGTCCTTGACGAACCGAGCGATCGCCGCCGGCGTCGCCGGCGTCAGAGCGCGTCAAGCGAGCGCTGCAGGTCCCGCCACAGCGCCTCGGTCGGCTCGCAGCCGACCGACAGGCGGATGAAACCCTCGTCCACCTGGTCGCCCCAGCGCGCGCGGCGCTCGGCGCTGGTGTGCAGGCCGCCGAAGCTGGTCGCCGGTCGCACGAAGCGGCACTCGCCGATGAACCGCTCGGCCGCGGCCTTGTCGGCCAGCGTCACGCCGACGATCGAGCCGAAGCCGCGCATCTGCCGCCGCGCCAGTGCGTGCGCCGGGTGCTCCGGCAGGCCCGGATAGACGACCGAGCGCACCGCCCGGTGCCCCTGCAGGCGCGGGGCGAGCGCCAGCGCCGAGTCGCTCATCCGCGCGAAGCGCAGTTCCAGCGTCTCGACGCCCCGGTGCACCAGCCAGGCCTCGAACGGGCCGGGGATCGCGCCCGCAATGCGCCGCCAGTCGCGCACCGCGTCGAGCAGCATCGCCTGGCGCGTCGCGACGTGGCCGAACAGCACGTCCGAGTGGCCGTTGACCGCCTTGGTGTCGGCGCAGACGACCAGGTCGGCGCCGAGGTCGAGCGGCCGCTGGCCGAGCGGCGTCATCATCGTGTTGTCCACCACGACGATCGCGCCGGCCGCCTTCGCCGCCGCCGACACGGCGCCGATGTCGGCCAGGTCGAGCGCCGGGTTCGACGGCGTCTCGATCATCACCAGCCGGTAGCCGTCGAAGTCCCGCTCGCCGAGCCGCGCCGTCGGGACCAGGTCGAAGTCGACGCCGAGCGGCGCGAGGAAGCGGTCGGCCAGGATGCGCGTCGTGTAGTAGCCGTCGGCGGGCAGCAGGATGCGGTCGCCCGACTTCAGCAGGCCGTAGAACACCGCCGCGATCGCCGCCATGCCGGACGGGAAGGTCACCACCTGCGCATCCTCGAGCAGCGACAGCGCGGCATCGAGCGCGGTCCAGGTGGGGTTGGCCCAGCGCGCGTACTGGTAGTCGCCGGCCGGCTCGCCCGGCAGCACGTAGGCCGTGCTCAGCACCAGCGGCGGCGTCAGCGGCGAGCCGGCCGGCTGCACGCCGGCGTGATGCAGGGCGCGGGCGACGCGATCGTCGCTGTCGGAGGGTTCCATGAGCGCGGCGGCAAGGGGACGGGTCCGCGACTATAGGCCGGCCGCGGCCGGCGGCGCCGGCCGATTTCCGGTGTAATTCGCCTTTCGCCGACCGCCTGCCCGAAGGAGATCCCGTGCGCCGACGCCTGTTTATCGCCATCGCTGCCGCCGTCGGCATCGCAGCCTCGCCGCTGGCCCTCGCGCAGGGCGCGGCTTATCCGGGCAAGCCGATCCGCCTGATCGTGCCCTACCCGCCCGGCGGCCCGCTCGACGCCGCGGCGCGCACGCTGGCCGAGCGGGTCAAGGACTCGCTCGGCACGGTGGTCGTCGAGAACCGTGCCGGCGCCGGCGGCAACCTCGGCGTCGACTACGTCGCCAAGCAGCCGGCCGACGG
>JBHJND010000439.1:0-3199 GCA_048497655.1 Caballeronia novacaledonica | reverse complement strand
CCGCAGCAGTGATCCTGCGCACCAGCTGGGTCTATGCGACGCGTGGCCAGAACTTCCTGCGCACGATCGTTCGCCTGGCGAGGGAGAGGGAGGAACTGCGCATCGTCGACGACCAGTGGGGCGCGCCGACCTGGGCCCGCTCGATCGCCGAGGCGATCGCCGCCATCGCCGCGCGGGCCGGCCGCGACCGCGCCTCGGTCGCCGCTTCGTTCGCCACGCGCGGCGGCGTCTTCCACATGACGGCAGCGGGCCGGACCAACTGGCACCGGTTTGCGCAGCATGTGCTGCAGCAGGTCGACGACCCCGAGCGCCGGCTGCGCTCGATCGCGGCGATTCCGACCACCGAGTATCCGACGCCGGCGCGCCGGCCGATCAATTCCGTCCTCGACTGCACGCGGCTGGCACGGCTGTGGGGCGTCGCCCTGCCGCCATGGGAACTCGCGCTCGAACTGGCCGTGGCCGGTGGCGGCCTGCCCCGCTGATGCCGCCCGCGCGCAGCGGTTGACATCCGGGCGCAGTCGCCAACATTTCGTTACCCCCGTGCCGGTCCAACGCTGGCAGGATCGCGCAGGGCAGCGCCGCTTTGCTTAACGCAAACAGGTACGGAAGCCGACCGGCGGACAGGGGTATCATGCGCGTCGATTTTTCGCAGTGCTGTCCAGACCCTGGGGCGAAGCATCAGGTCCGGGAATCGGGCTCTTGGTGGCGACAGACCAATGACTCACGACATCGAACCGCCGGATAGCGAGCCTAGATGAACAAGGGTTCCATCACCCTCTCGGTCATTAGCCATGAACAGCACTCGCTTGTCGATGCCCTGATCGCCGACCTGGCAGGCGCCGAGTCGCCGGAACTGGCGCGGGTCATCCTGACGCAGAACCTGCCGGAGACGCCGCCTTCGACCAAGGGCCGCCGCTCGCCGACGGTGGAAGTGGTCCGCAACCGGACGCCGATGGGCTTCGGCATGAACCACAACGCGGCCTTCCGCAAGTGCGACACCGAGTTCTTCGCGGTCGTCAATCCGGACATCGCGCTGATGGGCAACCCGTTCCCGGTGCTGGTCAACGCCCTGCGCGCCGGCGCCGGCGTGGCGGCGCCGGCGGTGCTCGAGCCCGACGGCCGCATCGCCGACACGGCGCGCAGCCTGATCACGCCGTGGGAGCTGATACGGCGCCGCCTGCCCACCTACTCGCCGCCCGCCAGCCCGCGCTGGTTTGCCGGCATGTTCCTGCTGTTCCGTTCCGATGCCTTCGCCTCAGTGGGCGGCTTCGACGAAGGCTTCTTCATGTACTGCGAGGACTTCGACATCTGCGCGCGCCTGCGGCTAGCCGGCTGGCCGCTTGCCTTCATGCCGCAGGTGCAGGTGGTGCACGCCGCGCAGCAGCTCAGTCATCGCTCGCTGCGTCACTTCCGCTGGCACATTTCGAGCCTGGCGCGCATGTGGTCGTCGGCCAACTTCTGGCGCTACCGCGGCCTGGTCCCGCAGCTGGAAGCGGCGGAAGATGACGGCCGACGCGCCTTCGAGCCGGGTCCGCGCGCGCGCTCGTAGGCGGCGGGGACTACCATGCGGTCGGCCCGTGCGAGCAGCCACGCGGCCGGTCCGACGGTCCTGAGCGCCTGAACCGATGAGCACGCCCGTCTCAGCAGGCCATCTGGCGCGCTGTCGCGTGCTGGTGGTCGGCGACGCGATGCTCGATCGCTACTGGTTCGGCGACGTCGAGCGCATCTCGCCCGAGGCGCCGGTGCCGGTCGTGCACGTCCGCTCGACCGAGGAACGACTCGGCGGCGCGGCCAACGTGGCACGCAACATCGTCTCGGTGGGCGCGCAGGCGCGGCTGCTGACGGTGGTCGGCGACGACGAGGCCGGCCGCAGCATCGGCCGGCTGCTGGCGGCGAGCGACATCAGCGGCCACCTGCACGCCGATCCGCGCCTGGCCACCACGGTCAAGGTGCGCGTGATCGCCCGCCAGCAGCAGATCGTGCGGGTCGACTTCGAAACGGCGCCGGAGGCCGAGGTGCTGGCGGCACACCTGGACGAGTACGCGCGCCTGCTGCCGGAGTGCGACCTGGTGCTGCTGTCGGACTACGGCAAGGGCGGGCTCGCCCACATCGTGCGGATGATCGAGCTGGCGCGCGCCGCCGGGCGGCCGGTGCTGGTCGATCCGAAAGGCGACGACTACTCGCGCTACGCCGGCGCAACGCTGGTCACGCCCAACCGCGCCGAGCTGCGCGAGGTGGTCGGCCGCTGGGCCAGCGAGGCGGACCTCGAGCAGCGCGCGCAGGACCTGCGCACGCGGCTGGGGCTGCAGGCGATCCTGCTGACGCGCAGCGAGGAAGGGATGACGCTCTACACCGACGGCCCGAGCTGGACCGTGCCGGCACAGGCGCGCGAGGTGTACGACGTCAGCGGCGCCGGCGACACGGTGATTGCCGTGATGGCGGTGATGATGGCGGCCGGTCGGCCGCTGCACGAGGCCGTGCGGATGGCCAACCGCGCCGGCGGCATCGTGGTCGGCAAGCTGGGCACGGCGACGGTATCGTACGAGGAACTGTTCGACGGGACCGCGACATGACCGTCATCGTCACCGGCGCCGCAGGTTTCGTCGGCGCCAACCTGGTCAAGGCGCTGAACGCGCGGGGCGAGACCGACATCGTCGCCGTCGACAACCTGACCCGCGCCGAGAAGTTCCACAACCTGGTCGACTGCGAGATCGCCGACTACCTTGACAAGGAAGCCTTCCGGTCGCTGGTGGCGCGCGGCGCCATGGCGCGGCCGCGGATCGTCTACCACCAGGGCGCCTGCTCGGACACGATGGAGTCCGACGGCCGCTACATGCTCGACAACAACTTCCGCTACTCGCTGGAGTTGCTCGACTGGTGCCAGACGCAGAAGGTGCCGTTCGTCTACGCCTCGTCGGCCTCTGTCTACGGGCTGGGGCCGGTGTATGCCGAGGCGCGCGGCAACGAGAAGCCGCTGAACGTCTACGGCTACTCGAAGTTCCTGTTCGACCAGATCGTCCGCCGGCGCCTTGCCTCGCTCATCGCGCCGATCGTCGGCCTGCGCTACTTCAACGTCTACGGACCGCGCGAGCAGCACAAGGGGCGCATGGCGTCGGTTGCGTTCCATTTCGCGAACCAGTACCGGTCCGGCGGGAGCGTGCGCCTGTTCGAGGGCACCGACGGCTACGGCGACGGCGAG
>JBHJND010000438.1:0-7280 GCA_048497655.1 Caballeronia novacaledonica | reverse complement strand
GCAGCATCGTCAACGCCGGGCTCGACCCGGACGCGCTGCCGGAGTCGGACAAGAACGCGATGAACTTCGGCTCCGGCCGCAGCAAGGCCTGGCGCGACATCTGGGGCGCCGGCCAGGGCGTCGGCCAGATCGACGACGTGCGTCCGGCCGCCGAGATCGTCGGGCGGCTTGAGCGCGAGTACCTGGCGGCCCGCGCGCGCCTCGGCCTGGGCGCGGCGCGCAACTGATCCCTTTCTGCGGAGAACGAGTCATGCACTACCGGAACCTCGGCCGATCGGGCCTGAAGGTCAGCGAGCTGTCGTTCGGCTCGTGGGTCACCTACGGCAACCAGGTCGACACGGCGGCGGCGCGCGAGCTGATGGCGGCGGCGTGGGACGCCGGCGTCAACTTCTTCGACAACGCCGAGATCTACGCCCGCGGCGGCGCCGAGAAGATCATGGGCGAGGCGCTGAAGGAACTCGGCTGGCCGCGGCAGAAGTTCGTCGTGTCGACCAAGTTCTACTGGGGCCTCGGCGACGGGCCGAACGAGAAGAACACGCTGAACCGCAAGTACCTGCGGCACGCGATCGAGGGGTCGCTGGCGCGTCTGGGGCTCGACTACGTCGACCTGGTGTTCTGCCACCGACCCGACCCGCGCACGCCGATCGAGGAGACCGCGTGGGCGATGCACCAGATGATCGAGCGCGGCCAGGCGCTGTACTGGGGCACCAGCGAGTGGAGCGCCGACGAGATCCGCGCCGCCTGGCTGATCGCCGAGCGGCACGGCCTGGCGAAGCCGGTGATGGAGCAGCCGCAGTACAACCTGCTGCACCGCAAGCGGGTCGAGCAGGAGTACGCGCGCCTGTACGAGGACATCGGGCTGGGGCTGACCACCTGGAGCCCGCTCGCCAGCGGGCTGCTGACCGGCAAGTACCGCGGCGGCATCCCGGCCGGTAGCCGCGGCGCGGTGGAGAGCTACGCCTTCCTGCGGCCGCGGCTGACCGACGAGAAGGGCAACGAGATCGTCGGCCGGCTGGGGCCGCTGGCGGCCGAGCTCGGCTGCACGCTGGCGCAGCTGGCGCTGGCCTGGTGCCTGAAGAACCGGCGCGTGTCGTCGGTGATCACCGGCGCCACGCGGGTGGCGCAGGTGCAGGAGAACATGAAGGCGCTCGACGTGGCCGGCCGGCTGACGCCGGAGGTGCTGGCGAAGATCGACGCGGTGGTCGGCCCGAACTTCGACTGACGCCGTGGAGCCGGTCGCCTTCCGTCGTGCCGTCGCCGCCGACCTGCCGGCGATGCTGCGGCTGCTGGCCGACGACGAGGTTGCGCAGGCGCGCGGCGGCTACGGCGCCGACGTCACGCCGGAGGTGGCTGCCGCGTTCGACGAAATCGTCCGCGACGCGAACAACGAGCTGTGGGTCGGCGAATGCGGCGGCGAGGTGGTGGCGATGCTGCAGCTCACGCTGATCCCCGGCCTGTCGCGTGGCGGCATGCGCCGGGCGCTGGTCGAGGCGGTGCGCGTGCGTTCCGACCTGCGCAGTCGCGGCATCGGCGAGGCGCTGATGGCGCACGCCGAGCAGCGGGCAAGGGCGGAAGGCTGCGGCCTGATCCAGCTCACCACCGACGTGAAGCGGCTGGCCGCGCACCGCTTCTACGAGCGGATCGGCTACGCGCCGAGCCACATCGGCATGAAGAAGAAGTTGTGAAGGCCCGCCAGGCGACCCGCCCAGGCGGCCGTCCCGGCGACACGGGCGGGGCGCGCTGCGCCCGCTGCGGCGCGCCGTTTCGCTGCGGCATCGACGACGCGGGCGGCTGCTGGTGCGCGAAGCTGCCGGCTCTGCCGCGCGAGGCCTACGCCGACGCGGCGGGCTGCCTGTGCGAGGCCTGCCTGCGCAGGGCCTTGCAGGACGCCGCGGGCGCCACCGTCGACCGATGCCGTGATTAGACGGGCCCCTCGGCGTTAAGGCGTCCTTAATCCGGCGGCGCCAACCTCACGCCGTACCGGACCGCGGCATTGTCCGGCCGCTGTACCGTCCCCGACGGGGCCCCGACGGGCGCCCGGCGGGCGCAGTCCTCTTCCGGCTTCCGATGTTTGCACGCAATGCCCGACAGGCGATCGGCACCATGCTGACGCGCCTGTTCCCCGGCCCCTTCCGCGCTGCCGGCACGATGTTCGCCGCTTTCCTCGGCGTGAGTCTGCTCACCCGGGTCGGCCTGGCGCTGTTCAACGGCGAGGCAGTCGAGTTCCTGCCCTGGCGGATGGCCGGCTGGCTGGCGATCGGCACGCTGTACGACATTGCGGTCGGCGTCTTCCTGCTGCTGCCGTTCGCGCTTCTCGCCTGGCTGTGGCCGGCCCGCCTGGCCCGCCGGGCGTTCGGCGTCGTCAACGTCGTGCTGGCCGCCGTCGCCATCGCGGTGCTGGCATTCAGCTCGATGTCCGAGTTCGTCTTCTGGAACGAGTTCAGCTCGCGCTTCAACTTCATCGCCGTCGATTACCTGATCTACACGCGCGAGGTGATCGGCAACATCCGCGAGTCGTACTCGATGGCGCCGATCCTGGCCGGCCTCGGCGCGCTGACGGCGGTGCTGCTCGGCCTGTCGCTGCGCAGCCTGTGGCGGGCGGCGTCGTCGAGCAGCATGACGTTCGCCCGCCGCTCGCTCGCCATGGCCGGCTATGCCGCGGCGGCAGTACTTTCCTTCGCCGTGGTGCCGGCGAGCTGGAAGGAGTTCAGCGACAGCGCGCAGGCGCAGCAGCTGGCCGGCAACGGCATCTGGGAGTTCTTCCACGCCTTCAACACCAACGAGATCGACTACGACCGCTTCTATGCGACGCTGCCGATCGACCGGGCCTACCGGGAGCTGCGCAAGGAATTCACCGACGCCGGCCCGGTGCAGTTCACCGACAGCCCGACGCTGCCGATCGAGCGGCACATCACCGGCGCCGGGCCGCAGAAGCGGCTGAACGTGGTGCTGATCTCGGTCGAGTCGCTGTCGGCCGACTACCTCGGCAAGTTCGGCAACCCCAGGGGCCTGACGCCCAACCTCGATCGGCTGGCCGACGCCGGCCTGCTGTTCACCCGGCTGTACGCCACCGGCACCCGCACCGTGCGCGGGCTGGAGGCACTGGCGCTGTCGCTGCCGCCCACACCCGGGCACTCGGTGGTCAAGCGGCCGAACAACGAGAACCTGCACACGATCGGCGAGGTGTTCGCCGACAAGGGCTACGAGCCGATCTACCTGTACGGCGGCTACGGCTATTTCGACAACATGGAGCAGTTCTTCGGCTCCAACGGCTACACCGTGGTCGACCGCAAGGCGATCCCGAAGGCCGACATCCACTACGAGAACATCTGGGGGGTGGCCGACGAGGACCTCTTCACGCTGACGCTGCGCGAGCTCGACCAGAGGTATGCGGCGGGCCGCAGGTTCTTCGCGCACGTGATGACGACCTCGAATCACCGGCCGTACACCTACCCGGCCGGCCGCATCGACATCGCGCCGAAGACGGGCGCCGACGGCGCCGTGAAGTACACCGACTGGGCGATCGGCGACTTCATCGAGCGCGCGCGCGCCCGCCCCTGGTTCGACGACACGCTGTTCGTGATCGTCGCCGACCACTGCGCGGCGGCGCGCGGCAAGACCGACCTGCCGCTGGAGCGCTTCCACATCCCGCTGCTGATCTATGCGCCGAAGCACGTCGCGCCGGCGCGCATCGACACCGTGGCCTCGCAGATCGACGTGGCGCCGACCGTGCTGGCGCTGCTGAACTTCGACTACGTGTCGCGTTTCTTCGGCCAGGACATCCTGACCGAAGGCAGGACCCACCAGCGGGCGGTGATGGCGAACTACCAGACCGTGGGTTACCTCGAGAACGGCATGCTGGTCGAACTGCGTCCGCAGCGGCGCGTGCGCGTGGTCGACGCCGAGACCGGCAGGGAAGCGGCGCCGAGCGAGGCGACCCGCCACTTCACCGACGAGGCTATCGGCTACTACCAGGGCGCCAGCGATGCGTTCCGCCGCGGTGCCCTGCGGCGGCCCGGCGCGCTGGTCCCGCGCCCGGTCCGGTAGCGCCTGCCGCTGCCCCGGAGCGCGTGCGCTCGACCACTGCGTCCGCCGCTTCCTAGCGCGTGGCGGCCGGCAGCGTCGCGGCGGCCGGCGTCAGCCGCTCGATCAGCTCGTCCTTCTCGGCCCACAGGCCGTTGACCCACTCCTGCATGCGCGCGCGGAACTGCGCGTCGCCGGCGTAGTCGCCGTTGACGAGGTCGGCCGGGATCTCGCGCTGCTGCACGCGGACGATCACGTCGTCGACGCGGCCGGACAGCAGGTGCCAGAACTCGGGCGCACCGTGCGGGTAGACGATGGTCACGTCGAGCAATCGGTGGCAGTGCCCGCCGAGCGTCGACAGCGCGGTAGCGATGCCGCCGCTGCGCGGCTTCAGCAGGTGGCGGTACGGCGAGCGCTGCACGTCGTGTTTAACGCGCGTGAAGCGCGTGCCTTCGAGGAAATTGATCACCGAGGTCGGCACCAGGCGGAATTTCTCGCAGGCCAGGCGCGCCCGCTCCAGGTCGCGGGCGCTGCTCATGCCGCCCCTGCGCGCCATGAACGGGAAGTCCAGCGCCCACCAGGCGAGGCCGATGATCGGCACGTAGATCAGCTGCCGCTTGAGGAAGAACTTGAGCATCGGCACGCGGCCGGCGAAGACCTTCTGCAGCACCAGGATGTCGACCCAGCTCTGGTGGTTGGCGGTCACGATGTACCAGTCTTCGCGGCGCAGCCCCTCGGCGCCGCTGACCTGCCAGCCGCCGTTGCCGACGCCGGCGATCCACGCGTTGTTGACGCCGATCCACGACATGGCGATCCAGTTGAGCAAGCGGTCGACCACGCGCCGCACCGGCCTGTAGGTCACGGCGAGCTTGACCAGCGCCACCGGGACCATCAGCAGGCAGAAGAACAGCACGTTGGCGGCGAGCGCCAGCGCGGCGAAGCAGCCGCGGGCGGTGGCCGCGGCGCGCTGCAGGGGGGACTCGGTCGGTTGCATCGTCATCTCGTCGGCGAAGCCGCATTTGACCGCAGCCGCCGTGCCGCCGCCATTGACGCAGGACAAGCGCGGCGCTGCCGGGCGGGCGCGCGCTGGGCGCGTATCCTTCGCCCTCCGCTCGCCGCCGCCGTCGCCGGCGGCCCGCTGTCGATCCCCGATGAACGCCCCCGAACCTTCTTCCGCGCTGCTGCGCGACGTCGAGCGCCGGCGCACCTTCGCGATCATTTCGCACCCGGACGCCGGCAAGACCACGCTGACCGAGAAGCTGCTGCTGTTCGGCGGCGCGATCCAGCTCGCCGGCGCGGTCAAGGGCCGCAAGACCGCGCGCCACGCCACCTCCGACTGGATGGAGGTCGAGAAGCAGCGCGGCATCTCGGTCACCAGCTCGGTGATGCAGTTCGAATACGACGGCCACGTGATCAACCTGCTCGACACGCCGGGCCACGAGGACTTCTCGGAGGACACCTACCGCGTGCTCACCGCGGTCGACGCGGCGGTGATGGTGATCGACGCCGCCAAGGGCGTCGAGGCGCAGACGATCAAGCTGCTCGAGGTCTGCCGGCTGCGCGCCACGCCGATCATCACCTTCGTCAACAAGCTCGACCGCGACGTGCGCGAGCCGTTCGACCTGCTGGCCGAGATCGAGTCGGTGCTCGGAATCGACTGCGCGCCGGTCACCTGGCCGCTCGGCATGGGCCGGCACTTCCGCGGCGTGTATCACCTGCTCGACGACCGGCTGCTGCGCTTCACCGCCGGCGAGGCGCGGCTGACGAGGGATGCGGAGGAGATCCGCGGCTTCGACAACCCGCGGCTGGCGGCGCTGTTCCCCGACGAGGCACCGGCGCTGTTGCACGACGTCGAGCTGCTGCGCGGCGCCAGCCACCCGTTCGAGCTGGCCAGGTTCCTCGCCGGCACGCAGACGCCGGTGTTCTTCGGCTCCGGCATCAACAACTTCGGCGTGCAGGAGATCCTGCAGGCGCTGGTGAAGTGGGCGCCGCCGCCGCAGCCGCGCGACGCGGGTTCGCGCGCGGTGGCGCCGGTGGAGGCGCCGTTCGCCGGCTTCGTGTTCAAGATCCAGGCCAACATGGACCCGCGCCACCGCGACCGCATCGCCTTCCTGCGCGTGTGCTCGGGCCGCTACGCGCCGGGCATGAAGGTCTGGCACGTGCGCGCCGGCCGCGAGATCAAGCTCGGCAACGCGCTCACCTTCATGGCCAACGAGCGGGTGGCAAGCACAGAGGCGGTGGCCGGCGACATCATCGGCATCCACAACCACGGGCAGCTGTCGATCGGCGACACGCTGACCGAGGGCGAGACGCTCGGCTTCAAGGGCATCCCGTACTTCGCGCCGGAACTGTTCCGCGCCGCGCGGCCGCGCGACCCGTTCAAGGCCAAGCAGCTGGCCAAGGGGCTGGCCGAGCTCGGCGAGGAAGGGGCGATCCAGGTGCTCGCCATGGCCACCGGCGAACTGCTGCTCGGCGCTGTCGGCCCGCTGCAGTTCGAGATCGTCGCCCACCGGCTGAAGAGCGAGTACAACGTCGACGCCGTCTACGACACGCCGGGCATCGCCACCGCGCGCTGGCTGACCTACCCCGACGACAAGACCAAGCGCGAGTTCGAGAAGGAGCAGTCGGCGCGGCTGGCGCACGACGTCGACGGCAACCCCGTTTATCTCGCCAGCAACACCGTCAACCTCGAGGTGACGATGAAGTACTGGCCGAGCGTCCACTTCCACGCCACCCGCGAGCACGGGCAGAAGCTGGCGCACGAGGACCGCTGAGCCGCCGCGGCCGGCGAGCTGCTACGGCGACGTCCTACAGAGGCCGCTCGCGCAACCGCTCGTTGCGCAGCCAGTCGCCGACGTCGCGCGCGGCGTCGCACATCAGCGCGAATGCGGTCTCGTGCGTCAGGCGCACCAGTCCCTCGAAGTGCGTCTCGCGTGGTTCGAAGAGCGGCCGCTTCGGAGGCTTCCAGATCCGCAGCCCGGAGTCGTAGACGTTGCTCCACAGCACAGCGCCGTCGATGTCGAGCAGCCGCAGTTCGATCACCAGTTGCAGGTCGAGCTGGCTGTCCGCCAGGATCAGGAGGCCCCCGTAGGGGATAAGGAGAGGAATCACATACTTCAGCCGGTCGCGATAGTCGTAGTGTGTCACCCGCAGCGCTACGGTCGGCGTGCCCGGCTCGGCGCCGGCGCGTTCGGTGGCGAGCGCGCCGCCGCGGAACGGGTCGGCGAACGCCGCCAGAGCCGCCTCATGGACGATGC
>JBHJND010000437.1:0-2123 GCA_048497655.1 Caballeronia novacaledonica | reverse complement strand
GTCGGCCGCGACGCCGCACTGGTGCGCCGCCTGTGGGCGGAGCTCGAGGCGCAGGGCGGTTTCGACCTCGCCGGCACGCCGCACTGGGACGCGGTGCGCGGTTCGGGCTTCGTTTCCGGCAGCAGCACCCACGCCGACCGGCTGGCCACCATTCGCCGGCTGCACGCGGCGAGCGGGCTGGTGATTGACCCGCACACCGCCGACGGGGTGAAGGTGGCGCGCGAGCACCTGTGCCCGGGCGTGCCGATGATCTGCCTGGAGACCGCGTTGCCGGCCAAGTTCGCCGAGACGATCGTCGAGGCGATCGGCCGCCCGCCGCCGCGACCGGCCGGCTATGCCGACCTCGAGTCGCTGCCGCAGCGCTTCACCGTGCTGCCGGCGGACGCCGGGCGTCTGAAGGCCTTCATCGAAGCCCATGCCGGATGACCGCGTCATGAAGGTGATCGGCTTCATCGGCTACTCGAACACCGGCAAGACGACGCTGATCGAGAAGCTGATCCCGCTGCTGATCGCCCGCGGCCTGAAGGTCTCGACGGTGAAGAACGCCCATCACGGCTTCGACATGGACCGCCCCGGCAAGGATTCGCACCGCTATCGCGAGGCGGGCTCGCAGCAGGTGCTGATCGCCACCTCGGAGCGCTGGGCGCTGCTGACCGAGGTGCGCGGCGGACCGGCGCCGCTGGAGGCGCTGATCGCCCAGTTGGCGCCGTGCGACCTGGTGCTGGTGGAGGGCTTCAAGAGCGAGGGCCGGTTCCCGCGCATCGAGGTGCGCCGCTCGACCAGCACCGAGCCGCCGATCTTCCCGCGCGACCCCAACGTCATCGCCGTGGCCGCCGACCACGCCATTGAAGGAACGACCCTGCCGGTCCTCGACCTGAACGACGCCGCTAAGATTGCCGCGTTCATCGTCGACCGACTCCGACTCGCCTGATGCTCTCCGTCGAAGAAGCGCTGGCGCGGCTGCTCGCGCAGGCGCACCGCATCGCCGACGTCGAAACCGTGCCGACGCTGGCCGCGCACGGCCGCGTGCTGGCGCAGCCGGTGGTCTCCGCGATGGACGTGCCACCGATGGACAACTCGCAGATGGACGGCTACGCGCTGCGCTGCGCCGACGTGCCGGCGGTTCCCTCGACGCTGCGCGTGAGCCAGCGCATCGCCGCCGGCCATCCGGGGCAGCCGCTGGCGCCGGGCACCGCGGCGCGCATCTTCACCGGTGCGCCGCTGCCGCCGGGCGCCGATGCGATCGTGATGCAGGAGGAGGCGGCCGCCGCCGGCGAGCACGTGACCATCAACGAATTGCCGAAGCCCGGGGCGTGGATCCGCCGCGCCGGCTTCGACGTGCAGCGCGGCGCCACCGTGATGGAGGCCGGCCGGCGGCTGCAGCCGCAGGACTGCGGGCTGGCGGCGTCGATCGGCATCGCGCAGCTGGCGGTGGTGCGGCGGCCGCGGGTGGCGGTGTTCTTCACCGGCGACGAGCTGGTGATGCCGGGCGAGGAACTGCCGCCGGGAGGCATCTACAACTCCAACCGCTTCGTGCTGCGCGGGCTACTCGAGCGGCTCGGCTGCGAGGCGATCGACCTCGGCATCGTGCCCGACGACTACGGGCGCACACGCGCCACCTTCGTCGAGGCGGCGCAGCGCGCGGATCTCATCGTCACCTCCGGCGGCGTCTCGGTCGGCGAGGAGGACCACGTGAAGCCGGCCGTGCAGGCCGAGGGCTCGCTCGACCTGTGGCAGATCGCGATGAAGCCCGGCAAGCCGCTTGCCTTCGGCGAGGTGCGCGGCGTGCCCTTCATCGGCCTGCCGGGCAACCCGGTGTCGAGCTTCGTCACCTTCCTGCTGTTCGCGCGGCCGTTCATCCTGCGCCGGCAGGGCGTGGCCGACGTCGCGCCGAAGGCGCTGCCGCTGCGCGCCGACTTCGACTGGGGCAAGCCCGGCAAGCGGCGCGAATTCCTGCGCGTGCGGGTCAACGGCGAGGGCGGGCTGAGTCTCTTCGCCAACCAGAACTCGGCGGTGCTGACCTCGACCGCCTGGGCCGACGGCCTGGTCGATCATTCGGCCGGCGAGACGATCGCGCGCGGCCAGATGGTGCGCTACCTGCCCTTTGCGGAGCTGCTCGGATG
>JBHJND010000436.1:0-1793 GCA_048497655.1 Caballeronia novacaledonica | reverse complement strand
AGCTCGGCCAGCGCGAAGCCTTCGACGAGGCGGTGGCGCGCGCCGAGAAGGCGCGGGCGCTGGCGGAGCGGCAGGACCCAGGCCCGCGCGTCGCCCAGGCCGCGACGGACTGGCAAACGCGCGCGGCGCGCTGGCTTAGCCCGGCGCAGGGCGCGGCGGCGTGGCGAAGCGGCTGGCGCGTCTGGCAGGCCGACGGCCCGCGCTGGTCGCGGCCGCTGGTGCTGGCGATGCTGACGCAGGCCGAGCTGCGCGCCGGCCGGGCCCGCGCCGCGCTGCGCCACGGCACGCAGGCCGTGAAGGAACTGCAGGCGCTGCACGGCCGCAGCGGCGGCGGCGCCGAGTCGCACGCGCACGTCTGGTGGCAGCAGGCCTGCGCGCTGCGGGCCAACGGCCGCACCGCGCAGGCGGCCGAGGCGATGGAGAGCGCCTACGCGCTGCTGGTGCAGGCCACGGCGGCGCTCGGCGACGAGGGCCTGCGGCGCAGCGCGTTGCACGCACCCACCTCGCACGCCGAACTGGTGATGGGCTGGGTGCAGCACGCGCGCGAGGCGGGCCTGCCCGTCGGGCGCTACACCGCGCACCTGCACGGCACGGCCGACCTGCGCGAGAGCATCGAACGCCTGGTCGACACCGGTCTGCGGCTGAACGAGCAGGCCGGCAGCGCCGCGCTGCACGCCTTCCTGATCGAGGAAGCGGCCGAGCTGCTCGGCGCGAGGCGCGTGCTGCTGGTGCTGGAAACGGAAGGCAGCCTGCGCATCGCCGGCGCCCAGGTGCCCGAGGGCGAGACGTCGCAGGCGCTGCTGCAGGCGATCGCGCCCTGGCTGGACGAGGCCCGGCGCACGCAGCGGACGACGCTGCACCACGGCCCCGACGGCGCGGAAGCACTCGACCAGCGCAGCTGCCTGGTCGCCCCGTTGCTGGCGCAGCGGCAGCTGCTGGGCTTCGTCTACGCCGACCTGGAAGGCCTGTTCGGCCGCTTCCACGAAGGCGACCGCGACCTGCTCGCCACGCTCGCCGCACAGGCCGCCGTGGCGCTGGCCAACCTGCGCACGCAGGAAGGCCTGGAGCGGCAGGTGGCCGAGCGCACGGCGCAGCTCGAACAGCGCGCCGGCGAACTGGCGCTGATCAACGGCATCCAGCAGGGCATGGCCGACAAGCTGGAGTTCCAGGCGATCATCGACCTTGTCGGCGGCAAATTGGTCGAGTTGTTCGCCACCGACACGCTGGTCATCTCGTGGCTGGACGAGCCCGCCGGCCTGCTGCGCCTGCCGTACTGCGTCGAGCGCGGACGGCCGGTGCAGGCGGCGCCGATGCGCATTGCCGGGGACCTGGCGGGCCAGCAGTGGTTCGAGACGCTGCGCGCCGGCAGGCCCGTGCGGTGGAGCAATCAGGACGAGTATCGGGCGCAGCAAATGGCCGTGGTCGACGGCACCGGGATGAGTCGCTCGGGCCTGGCCGTGCCGGTCTTCGCCGCCGACCGGCCGCTCGGCTTCATCTCGGTCGAGAACATGGACCGCGACGGCGCGTTCGGCGACGCCGAGCTGCGCCTTCTGTCCACCGTGGCCGCGAGTATGGGCACGGCACTGGAGAACGCCCGCCTGTTCGACGAGACGCAGCGGCTGCTGAAGGAGACCGAGCGCCGCAGCCGCGAATCGACGGCGCTGTCCGAGGTCGGCCGCGACCTGTCGTCGACGCTCGACCTCGCCACGGTGATGGACCGCATCGCCGGCCACGCCAAGGAGCTGCTGGCGGCGCAGGCGAGCGCCATCTTCCTGCCCGACGCGGACGGCCGG
>JBHJND010000435.1:0-6656 GCA_048497655.1 Caballeronia novacaledonica | reverse complement strand
GGCGGCCGCGAACGCAGCAGCCCTGCTCACGCCGACATGCGATCGGCTCATCACGGCTCTCAGGAGGCCGCCGGCGGCGGCAGCGCGTCGAGCTTCAGCTGGATGATCGACCGCATCGGGTGTTGCGCGCCCGCCTTGTCGAGCGCCTCCTTGTAGGCGGCGCGCGCTTCCTCGGACTTGCCCATCGCGATCAGCACGTCGCCGCGACGGTCGGCGAACGAAGCTGCCAGCGCCTCCGGCACCTCGCCGGAAAGCTGCGTCAGCGCGGCGTCGTACGACTTCTCGTCGAGCAGGACGCCGGCCAGTCGCAGCCGCGCGATCTGCACCAGTTCGGGATGGCCGGACTTGTCGATGACCCAGCGAAGCTGCGCCGCAGCCGCCCCCTTGTCGCCTGCATCGAGGTTGACCTTGGCGATCTGCAATGCGGCCATCGGCGCATAGACCGTGCGTCCGTAGCGCTCGATCAGCGTGCCGGCCAGCTCCTTCTTGCGCGCCAGGTCGGTGCCGTCGAGGGCGCTGGCGAACTCCTCGTACAGCACGCCGGCGTTGCCCGCCTCGTGACGCTCGTACCAGCGCCAGCCGTTGAAGGCGGCGATCGCCAGCAGCACCAGCGTGACCGCCGTCAGCACCAGGTTGCCCCATCGCTCCCACCACGCCTTTATCGACGCCAGCTGTTCCTGCTCTTCGAGGTCGTATGCCATCAGTTCATCCGGGAATTGCGTTCGTCGTCCAATCCACTCGCCGCGGCCATCGTTGCCGCCAGCGTCTCACCAAGCTCGGCCAGCTCCAGCGGCCGCTGCTGCGCAAACGGCGCCGACGTGTCGGCGGCGCGCAGCGCCTTGACCATCGCCCTGCCTTCGGCCGCCTCGGCCTCGCCGACGATCACCGCGTACTCGGCGCCGCTGGCATCGGCGCGCTTCATCTGCGCCTTCAGGCTCGCCTCGCCGGCGTGCAGGATCACGTCGAGGCCGGCATCGCGCAGCTGCTCGGCGGCGCTCAGCGCAGACGTGTAGGTGGCGCCGCCCTGGTGCAGCACGTACACATCGCAGACCGCCTGGCCGCCGGTCGGCCGATTCTCCCGCAGCAGCTCGATCACCCGCTCCACGCCGATCGCAAAGCCGCAGGCCGGCGCCGGCCTGCCGCCGAGCATCTCGATCAGCGGGTCGTAGCGACCGCCGCCGCAGATCGTACCCTGCGCTCCGAGCCGGTCCGAGATCCACTCGTAGACGGTCAGGTTGTAATAGTCGAGGCCGCGCACCAGGCGGGGATTGACGCTGAAGCCGACGCCGCCGACGGCCAGCAACTCCTGCAGCCGCTCGAAGTGCGCTCGCGATGCGGTGCCGAGGAAGTCCGTGATGCGTGGCGCCTGCTCGACCAGCGACTGCATGGCCGGGTTCTTGGTGTCGAGTATGCGCAGCGGGTTGCTGTGCAGCCGGCGCCGAGCATCGGCGTCGAGCTCGTCGGCGCGCGCCTCGAAGTAGGCGATCAGTGCCGCACGATGCTGCGCCCGCTCCTCGCCATCGCCGAGCGAGTTCAGTTCCAGCCGCACCGGACCGATCTCGAGCGCCTCCCACAGGCGCTTCAGCAGCAGGATCTGCTCGGCATCGACGTCCGGCCCGGGAAAGCCGAGGGCCTCGGCGCCGACCTGGTGGAACTGCCGGTAGCGGCCGCGCTGCGGGCGTTCGTGGCGGAACATCGGCCCCATGTACCAGAGCCGGCGCGGCGAGTCGTACAGCAGATTGTGCTCGATGCAGGCGCGCACGACCGATGCCGTCGCCTCCGGCCGCAGGGTCAGGTGCTCGCCGTTGAGCTGGTCGACGAAGGAGTACATCTCCTTCTCGACGATGTCGGTCACTTCGCCTATGCCGCGGGTGAACAGCGCCGTGTGCTCGACGATCGGCGTGCGGACCTGCTGGTAGCCGTAGGCGCGCAGCGCGTCGACGGCGCGCGCCTCGAACGCCTCCCACAGCGGCGCTTCGGCAGGCAACAGGTCGTTCATGCCGCGCACGGCGGCGAGCTTTTCCTTCTTCATGGCCTTCAGTCGTGACGTCGCGCGTACCGGCGCCGGACGTAGTCGTCGACGAGCGCCTGGAACTCCTCGGCGATGCGGTCGCCCTTCAGCGTCACCGTGCGGGCGCCATCGACGAACACCGGCGCCACCGGCGCCTCGCCGGAGCCCGGCAGGCTGATGCCGATGTCGGCGTGCTTGCTTTCGCCAGGCCCGTTGACCACGCAGCCCATCACCGCCACGTTCATCGACTCCACGCCGGGGTACTGCGCGCGCCAGGCCGGCATCTGCTCGCGCAGGTAGCGCTCGATCTTCTGCGCCAGTTCCTGGAAGAAGGTGCTGGTCGTGCGGCCGCAGCCGGGGCAGGCGATCACCTGCGGCGCGAAGGCGCGCAGGCCGAGCGCCTGAAGGATCTCCTGCGCCACCTTCACTTCCTTCGTCCGCGGTTCGCCGGGCGCCGGCGTCAGCGACACGCGGATGGTGTCGCCGATGCCTTCCTGCAGCAGCACCGCCAGCGCCGCGGTCGAGCCGACGATTCCCTTGCTGCCCATGCCGGCCTCGGTCAGGCCGAGGTGCAGCGGGTAGTCGCAGCGGCGGGCCAGTTCCCGGTAGACGGCGATCAGGTCCTGCACGCCGCTGACCTTGGCCGACAGCACGATTGCGTCGCCGCGCAGGCCGAGTTCCTCGGCCCGCTGCGCGCTCTCAAGCGCCGAGCGGACCAGCGCCTCGCGCAGCACCTCGCCGGCCGTCCATGGCTGCGCCCGGCGCGCGTTCTCGTCCATCATCCGCGCCAGCAGTTCCTGGTCGAGGCTGCCCCAGTTCACGCCGATGCGCACCGGCCTGTCGTGCCGGCAGGCCACCTCGATCATCTGCGCGAAGTTGTCGTCGCGCCGCGCCCCCCGCCCGACATTGCCGGGGTTGATTCGATAGGCCGACAGCGCCTGCGCACAGCCCGGATGGTCGGCAAGCAGCTTGTGGCCGTTGTAGTGAAAGTCGCCGACCAGCGGCACGTCGATGCCCATCCGATCTAGTTGCGCCCGGATCGGCTCGACCTCGGCGGCGGCCTCCGGCGAGTTGACCGTGATGCGCACCACCTCCGATCCGGCCTGCGCCAGTTCCTTGACCTGGATCGCCGTGGCCACCGCGTCGGCCGTGTCGGTGTTGGTCATCGACTGCACCATCACCGGAGCGTCGCCGCCGACGTGAACGATGCGCCCGCCCCAGCGCACCGACACCTTGCGCGTCGCACGGCGCGGCAGCGGGCCGGCCGGGGCAGGCAGGCACTGCGGCGCGGCTTCCCGACGATTCACCGTTCGCTCACTCCAGCCGCAGGCGCGCCACGTCGTCGCGGCTGGTGGCTGCGGACAGGTCGACCGGCCGGCCGCGGAACTCGAGGTCGACCTTCGAGGCATTGCCGATCACCAGCGTGTACGGCGGCAAGCCGTCGACCGTCTGCACTGTCCCGGGCTCGTTGTTCTGCGACAGCAGCACGGTGCCATCGGACTGCCGGACCTCGACCCACGAGCGGTCGCGGAAGCTCAGCCTAAGAGTGGTCTCGGCGGTCGCAGCCGAAGGCGCCGCGGCTGCCGCGGGCTCCGCAGTGGCGGCATCCGGAGTCGCCACAGGCGGCTCGGCGGTAGCTGCGGGCAACGGCGCCGAGGGCGTGGCGCCGACTGCCGGCGCGTATTCCATGCCTGCGGCTGCTTCCTGCCGCTGCTCCCCGCGCATCGTCCACCAGCCGAACGCGGCGAAGACGACGAGGGCGACGAGCGCACCTCCGATCACGACCCTCCCCGAAACCGGCTCGCCCGGCATGCGCTGGATCGGGCTGACCGCCCTCGCGTTTTCGCCAGCGGCCCGAAGCGGTTCGCCCGGCCTGATCTTGGCGTTCAGCAGCGACAGCAGCGGCTCCGCCGGCAGATCGACCAGCTTGGCGTAATTGCGCAGGTAGCCGCGGACGAACGGGCCCTCCGGCAGCGCTGCCAGGTCCTCTTCTTCGATCGCCCTGACCTGTCGCTGGTGCAGGCGCATCTGGGCGGCGATGTCGGCCTGCGTCAGCCCTCGCGCCTCGCGCGCCGCGGCCAGCGCCCGCCCGAAGGAGCCGTCGCGCTCCCTCGCCGTCGGCTCAATCCGGACCGCGGTTGGTGCCGTCTCCGCGCCCGCCGATCCGGCGGGCGCCACCGCCCTGTCGCGGCCCCTTGTTTCGACCTCACTCATCGAAGGCTCCGCGGCGCAGTGCCGATGCCTCTGGAGAATCCGGATAGCGCTCACGCAACTGGCCGGCGAGGTCACGCTCGCGCCGGATGTCGCCGTTGGCGCGTGCGATGCGCAGGCCCAGCCACAGCCCCGCCGCGCTGCCGCGGCTCGCCGGGTCGAGCAGGCCGTAATAGAAGCCCGCGCGGTCGGCCTGGTTGCGCCGAAGGTAGAGGCGCGACAGTTCGAACTTGGTCAGCGGATCGGTGGCGTCGAGTTCGAGGGCTCGCCGCAGGGCGCGGTCGGCGCCGTCCAGGTCGTTGACCTTCAGCAGGCACACGCCGGCATTGCGCATCGCCAGCCCCGGCGTCGCGTAGAGCCGGTTGCCCGCGGCACGCTGGAAGTACTCGACCGACTCGCGCTCGCGCCCGGTCTGGCAGAGAAACCAGCCGTAGTTGTTGAGGATGTTCGAGTTTTCCGGTTCCAGCCGCAGCGCGCGGCCGAAGCTCGCCTCCGCCTCGCCGCGGTCTCCGATGTCCATGTAGATCAGCCCGAGCAGGCCGTGCGCCGGCGCGTAGCGCGAGTCGATCTGCACCGCCCGCTTCGCCTCCTCGAGCGCGACGGCCAGCCGCCCCTCGCGGTAGTACGACGAGGCCAGTTCGGTGCGGATCTCGGCACGCTGGCGCGGCTCGGCCTCGCTCTTGCCGGCGACCGGCACTTCGACTCCGGCGACCGTGGTGGTGGTCGTCTTGCACCCGGCGGCCAGCGCCGCCAGCAGCACCACGATCGACAGCCGGCCCGCCGCGCTCGACATGATCCTCGCCATTACGCCTCGGAGGCAGCCACCAGCGGCGGCAGGCGCCCGGCCACGCGGCTGGCCCGCTTCGTGCGATCGCGCACCTCGCCGGCCAGCTGGCCGCAGGCCGCGTCGATGTCGTCACCGCGCGTCTTGCGGGTGGTCGTCACGATGCCGGCCTGCATCAGCACCTCGGCGAACTCGCGCACGCGCACCGCCGGCGACCGGGCCAGACCGGAACCCGGGAAGGGATTGAACGGAATCAGGTTGAACTTGCAGGGCACCTCGCGCACCAGCGCCACCAGTTCGCGCGCCTGCGCCGGCGAGTCGTTGACGCCGTCGAGCATCACGTACTCGAAGGTGATGAAGTCGCGCGGCGCATGGCGCAGGTAGCGCCGGCATGCAGCCATAAGGTCGGCCAGGGGATGCTTCCGGTTGAGCGGAACCAGCCGGTCGCGCAGCGCGTCGTTCGGCGCGTGCAGCGACACCGCCAGCGCGACCGGGCACTCCGCCGCCAGCTTGTCCATCTGCCGCACCAGGCCGGAGGTCGAGACGGTCACGCGCCGTCGCGACAACCCGTAGGCGTTGTCGTCGAGCATCAACCGCAGCGCCGGCACCAGCGCGTCGAGGTTCTGCAGCGGCTCTCCCATGCCCATCAGCACCACGTTGCTGATCACCCGCTCGCTTTCCGCCGTGATGCCCAGCTGCGCGCGTAGCGCGTGCTCGGCCCACCACAGCTGGCCGACGATCTCGGCGGTGGTCAGGTTGCGGTTGAAGCCCTGCCGGCCGGTCGAGCAGAACAGGCAGTTCATCGCGCAGCCGGCCTGCGACGACACGCACAGCGTGCCGCGATCGTCCTCGGGAATGAACACGGTCTCGATCGCGTTGCCCTGCCCGACGTCGAGCAGCCACTTGCGGGTGCCGTCGGCGGAGGCCGAATCGCTGATGACCGGCGGCGCCTTGACGCAGGCCGTCTGCTCGAGTCGCGCACGCAGCGAGCGCGCCAGGTCGGTCATCGCCGCGAAGTCCGATGCGCCGCGCCGATGGACCCAGCGCAGCAACTGGCGGCTGCGAAACGGCTTCTCGTCGAGGCTTACGACGAAAGCCTCGAGCCCTGCGGCGTCGAGATCGAGGAGGTTGACCACCGGCCGGCGGCGCCGCTCAGCGCGAGTGAACGTTCATCGAGGGGAAGAAGAACGCCACCTCGTTGCGCGCCGTCTCCGACGCGTCGGAGCCGTGCACCGCGTTGGCGTCGATGCTGGCGGCGAAATCGGCGCGGATCGTGCCCGGCGCCGCCTTCTTCGGATCGGTGGCGCCCATCAGCTCGCGGTTCCGGGCGATGGCGTTCTCGCCCTCGAGCACCTGCACCATGATCGGCCCGGACACCATGAAGTCGACCAGGTCCCTGAAGAACGGCCGCTCGCGATGAACGCCGTAGAAGGCCTCGGCCTCGGCGCGCGACAGATGCATCATGCGGGCGGCGACGATCTTCAGGCCACCGGCCTCGAAGCGCGACAGGATCTGCCCGATCACGTTCTTGGCGACGGCGTCGGGCTTGATGATGGAAAGCGTTCTTTCGATGGCCATGGCTCTTGGTTCGCTGTTGGAAGGCTTGTTCTGATCGGTCCTGCCGGGCCGCCGCAAGGCCGCCGACCGGTT
>JBHJND010000434.1:0-2854 GCA_048497655.1 Caballeronia novacaledonica | reverse complement strand
GCCGGCGGGAGCTGAACGCATGCGCGAAGACGAGGTCCTGATCGGTGCCCTGCTCGAGGACGCCTGCCTGACGCTGGAGCAGCTGTCGCGCGCCTGCGCAGTGCCGCCGCAGTGGGTGATCGAGCACGTCGGCGAGGGGCTGCTGCCGGCGCCCGGCGAGTCGCCGTCGGCGTGGCGCTTCAGCAGCCGCGACCTCGGGCGCGTGCGGCAGATGATCCGCCTGGAGCGCGACTTCGACGCGGTGCCGGAACTGGCGGCGCTGGTGGCCGACCTGCTGGACGAACTCGACGAGATGCGCGCGCGACTGCGCCGTGCCGGCCTCGAATGAACCGTCGCCGATGCCCGCAGGCGAAACGAAGAGACCGCCGATGAACGGCATCGACCCGCAGATCCGCTGCAAGCTCCTCTGGCAGCTGCAGCGGCGGCGGTAGCCGGCCGCGGCCGCTAAAGCGGCTTCATCTGCGACTGCAGGTAGTTCTGCAGGCCGACCTCGTCGAGCAGCGCGAGTTGGGTCTCGAGGAAGTCGATGTGCTCCTCGGTGTCGTCGAGGATGGCGGCCAGGATCCCGCGCGAGACGAAATCCTGCGCGGCCTCGCTGCAGGCGATGCCCTCCTTCAGCGTCTTCTGCGCCGTGCGCTCCAGCTGCAGGTCGCCGGCGAGCACCTCCGGCACGTTGCTGCCGATCGCCAGCTTGCCGAGCGTCTGCATGCTCGGCGCGCCATCGAGCATCAGGATGCGCTCGATGAGCCGGTCGGCGTGCTTCATCTCCTCGACCGATTCCCTGTACTCGTGCTCGCCGAGCCGCTCGTAGCCCCAGTTCTTCAGCATCCGCGCGTGCAGGAAGTACTGGTTGACGGCAGTCAGTTCGTTCTTCAGCTGCGCGTTCAGGAAGGCGATGACCTGTTTGTCACCCTGCATCGGTGGCTCCTCGGGGCCCGCCGCCCGCTGGCGGCGCTCGGCGCGCAGTCTAGCCCGGCGGTCTAGGCGAGCCGCTTCGCCTCGGCAGCGACGGCGGCCGCTCGGGCATACTTTGTTCCTCTCGTGCCCGCAATGCGGCCAGACGGCCGCGCCGCCCTTGCGCACCCGAGTCCGCCGATGCCGCCTCGCCACGCCGCTGCGCTCGCCACCATCCTGCTGGCGACCCTCGCTTCGCCGCCCGTCCTCGCCGCCGGCGCGCACGCCCACGGCATGGCGCGGCTCGAGGTTGCCGTCGACGGCGCGACGATCACCCTGCGATTGCAGGCGCCGCTCGACTCGCTGCTCGGCTTCGAGCGGGCGCCGCGCAACGACGCCGAGCGCGGCCTGGTCCGCGCGATGGCGCAGGCGCTGCGCTCGGGCGGCGCCTTCGTGCCGACCCCGGCCGCGCGCTGCCGCCTCGACCAGGTCGAGCTGGCCTCGCCGGTGCTGGCGCCGGACCTGCTCGGCGGCGTCGGCGCCGCCGCGGGCACGCCGGCCGACGAGCACGCCGAGCTGGCAGGCAAGTTCGTCTACCGCTGCGACGAGGCCAGGGCACTGCTGGGCCTCGACGTGATGCTGTTCGACACCTTCAAGCGCCTGAACCGCGTCGAGGCGCAGGTGGCCGGGCCGAAGGGGCAGTCGGCGCTGAAGCTCACGGCGCGCGCGCGGCAGATCCGCTGGTAGCGCCGCCGCCGTGGCCGACACCGCGGTCCGCCTGACCGACCTGCGCTACGCCTGGCCGGGCCAGGCGCGGCCCTGCCTCGACATCGAAACCTTCGCCGTCGCCGCCGGCGAGTCGGTGTTCGTGCACGGCGAAAGCGGCAGCGGCAAGAGCACGCTGCTGGCGCTGCTCGGCGGCGTGCTGCTGCCGCAGGCCGGCTCGGTGAACATCCTCGGCACCGAGCTGACGCGGCTGTCGGCGGCGGCGCGCGACCGCTTCCGCGCCGACCACGCCGGCTTCGTCTTCCAGCAGTTCAACCTGATCCCCTACCTGTCGGTGCAGGACAACGTGCTGCTGCCTTGCCGCTTCTCGGCGCGGCGGCGTGGCCGTGCCCTGTCGCGCTCGGCCACGCTCGCCGCCGAGGCCAGGCGCCTGCTGGCCGAACTCGACCTCGAGGAGCCGCTGTGGCGCCGGCCGGTGACGCAGTTGTCGGTCGGCCAGCAGCAGCGGGTGGCGGCGGCGCGCGCGCTGATCGGCGCGCCCGAACTGGTGATCGCCGACGAGCCGACCTCGGCGCTCGACGCCGCGCGGCAGGCCGCCTTCCTCGACCTGCTTGCCCGCGAGTGCGCGCTGGCCGGCGCGACGCTGATCTTCGTCAGCCACGATGCGCGGCTGGCTTCGCACTGCGCGCGCTCGGTGGCGCTGGCCGACCTGCAGCGCCAGGCGGTCGCGTCATGAAGACCCTGCTCGGGCTGGCGCTGCGCAGCGCCTGGAACCGGCGGCTCACCCTCGGCCTGACGCTGGCGGCGGTGGCGCTGTCCTCGCTGCTGCTGCTGGGAGTGGAGCGGCTGCGCGCCGACCTGCGCGCCAGCTTCGCGATGTCGGTCTCCGGCGTGGACCTCGTGGTCGGCGCGCGCGGCAGCCCGGTGCAGCTGATGCTGTACTCGGTGTTCCGCATGGGCGAGGTCTCGCAGAACATGTCGTGGGCCTCCGTGCAGTGGCTGGAGCAGCAGCCGGGCGTGGCGTGGACCGTGCCGGTGTCGCTCGGCGATTCGCACCGCGGCTACCCGGTGCTGGGCACGACGCCCGCGTACTTCGACCGCTTCCGCTACGGCGACCGGCGCGAGCTGCGTCTGGTCGCCGGCAGGCCCTTCGAAGGCGTCTTCGAAGCGGTGCTCGGCGCCGAGGTGGCCGAGCGGCTCGGCTACCGGCTCGGCGAGCAGATCGCGCTGGCGC
>JBHJND010000433.1:0-11492 GCA_048497655.1 Caballeronia novacaledonica | reverse complement strand
CATCATGTCGAAGAACTCGGCGTTGTTCTTGGTCTGCCGCATCTTGTCGAGCAGGAACTCCATCGCCTCGATCTCGTCCATGCCGTAGAGCAGCTTGCGCAGGATCCACACCTTCTGCAGGATCTCCGGTCTGAGCAGCAGTTCTTCCTTGCGGGTGCCCGAACGGTTGACGTTCAGCGCCGGGTAGACGCGCTTTTCGGCCAGCCGGCGCTCCATGTGGATCTCCATGTTGCCGGTGCCCTTGAACTCCTCGTAGATGACGTCGTCCATCCGCGAGCCGGTGTCGATCAGCGCGGTGGCGATGATGGTGAGCGAGCCGCCTTCCTCGATGTTGCGCGCGGCACCGAAGAAGCGTTTCGGCCGCTGCAGCGCGTTGGCGTCGACGCCGCCCGTGAGCACCTTGCCGGAGGCCGGCACCACGGTGTTGTAGGCGCGCGCCAGGCGGGTGATCGAGTCGAGCAGGATCACCACGTCCTTCTTGCTCTCCGCCAGCCGCTTGGCCTTCTCGATCACCATCTCGGCGACCTGCACGTGGCGCACCGCCGGCTCGTCGAAGGTCGAGGCGACCACCTCGCCGCGCACCGAGCGCTGCATCTCGGTCACTTCCTCCGGCCGCTCGTCGATCAGCAGCACGATCAGCACCACGTCCGGATGGTTGGCGGCGATCGCGTGCGCGATGTGCTGCATCAGCACCGTCTTGCCGCTCTTCGGGCTCGCCACCAGCAGGCCGCGCTGGCCCTTGCCGATCGGCGCGATGATGTCGATCAGCCGGCCGGTGATGTTCTCCTCGGCCTTGATGTCGCGCTCGAGCTTCAGCGGCTCGTCGGGGAACAGCGGCGTCAGGTTCTCGAACAGGATCCGGTGCTTGGTCGATTCCGGCGGCTGGCCGTTGACCTTGTCGACCTTGACCAGCGCGAAGTAGCGCTCGCCGTCCGTGGGGGTGCGCACCTCGCCCTCGATCGAGTCGCCGGTGTGCAGGTTGAAGCGGCGGATCTGCGATGGCGAGATGTAGATGTCGTCGGTCGACGCCAGGTAGGACGACTCCGGCGCGCGCAGGAAGCCGAAGCCGTCGGGCAGCACCTCGAGCGTGCCGTCGCCGTAGATCGGCTCGCCCGCTTTGGCCTTCTTCTTCAGGATCGCAAACATCAGTTCCTGTTTGCGCATCCGGTTTGCGTTGTCGATTTCCAGCGTGCCGGCCATGTCGACCAACTGCGACACGTGCTGGGCTTTGAGTTCTGAGAGTTGCATAGGGCTTCGGAGGGAGTGGTGGGGCGCCGGGGGACAGGCAGGCGCCCGCGAGGGAAGTAGGCAGGGCCGGCGCTGCTGGCGCCGGCCTTCGCCTGCTAGATGTTGCTGTCGATGAAGGCGGTCAGCTGCGACTTGGACAGGGCGCCGACCTTGGTGCCGACCACGGCGCCGTTCTTGAACAGCATCAGCGTCGGGATGCCGCGGATGCCGTACTTGGCGGGGGTGGCCTGGTTCTCGTCGACGTTCAGCTTGGCCACCGTGAGCTTGCCCTTGTAGTCGCCGGCGACCTCGTCGAGGATCGGCGCGATCATGCGGCACGGGCCGCACCACTCGGCCCAGTAGTCGACCAGAACCGGGTGGTCCGACTTGAGCACGTCGGCTTCGAACGACGCGTCGCTCACGTACTTGATGGCTTCGCTCATGGATTGTCCTCTCGGCGCCACGGAAGGCGCACAGAAATCAGGAGAAGGTGGGGTCTGACGGGAAACAGGACCGGCCCGGGGCGCCCGTGAGGCGCGGGGAAGATCGCCCGAATTCGGCCAATGGTAGCACCGCCGCCGCGCGGCGCGTCCATCGGGCTGCGCCGCCGGCCGTCGATCGGCTTCCTACAATGCTCCGCTCGTGTCGCTCGAACGCATCTGTGTCCCCGCCGACGCTCGCTTCTGGCCGCAGGCCGCGCGAGCGGTGATCGACTTCGCGTCGAAGCACGGCCTGCCGGCTCAGCAGTGGCACGCGCTCACCTGGCTCGTGCCGGGCGGCATGCAGGCGACGCTGGCGCGGGCGGCGCTGCGCCAGCAGGTCGGCCCGCGGGCGTTCATCCCGCCGCGCATCGCGCCGCTGGCGGCCTGGCTCGGGCGGCCGTTGCGCAGCGGCACGGCGGCGCGCGCGGAGCTGTTCTCGGCGCTGCGCGCGAACGCCTGGGTGCGCGAATCGTTCACGGCCCAGCCGGCGGCCTTGTGGTCGCTGGCGGCGGGCGTCGCCGAGCTGGCCGACGAACTGTCGTATGCCGCCCTGGGCGACGCCGATGCATTCGCGGGGCGACTGCAGGCCAGCCTTGCGCGCCACTTTCATCGCCGCGCGGCGCGGGCGGTTCACCCGCAGGCGCAACTTGTGCTGCACCTGTGGCTGGCGAGGCGCGCGGCGGCCGACGGCGCGCCGGCGGCGCTGCGCGAGCTGCAGGCGCGCGCGGCCGCGGCTGCCGGGCCGCTGGTCTACCTCGCCGGCGATCCGCTCGGATCCGGCATCGCAGGCTGGGAGCAGGCTTTCCTGGAGGCCTACGCCGGGCGGGCGCCGGTGCTGCTGCTGGCGGCCGATCTCGCGGGCGCGCTGGCGCAGCGGCCGTTGCTGGCGGCAGCCTGGCCCGAGTTGTCCGGTGCCGATGCCCAGGTGCCGATCGCGCGGCGCGGCGATGCGGTGCCGGCCGGCGAGCCGCCGCCGCTGTCGATCATCGGCGTCGAGTCACTGGAGGACGAAGCGGCCGCGGTGGCACAGCAGGCGCTCGACTGGCAGCGCGAAGGCGCCGGGTCGATCGCCCTGGTCGCTCTCGACCGGCTCACCGCGCGGCGCGTGCGCGCGCTGCTCGAACGGGCGCAGGTCACGGTGCTCGACGAGACCGGCTGGAAGCTTTCGACGACCAGCGCGGCGGCGGCCGTGATGCGCTGGTACGACCTGGTCGCCGACGACCTGTACTGGCGCGACCTGATCGACTGGCTGAAGTCGGTCTTCACGCTCGCCGGCCGGCCGAGCAAGGCGCAGGAAGTCGCGGCTTTCGAGCGCGCGATCCGCGCCAGCGGCGCCTTGCAGGGTGCCGGCGCGATCCGGCGCGCCCTCGCCGAGGCAGGCGCCCGGGACCGCGGCGACGCCGTCGAGCTCGCCGGTGCGAGCGAAGTGCTGGACCTGCTCGCGCAGCAGATGCAGGCGGCCCAGCGCGCCGGGCCGACGCTGGCGGCGCACCTGCGCGCGCTTGGCGCCGCCCTCGACGCGCTCGGCATGCGCGCCGGCCTCGAGGCCGACCCGGTGGGGCGCGCGGTTCTGCGCGAGATCGCCGCGCTCGAGACCGAGCTCGGCGGCGTCGCCGGCCGGGCGACCCTGGCGGACTTCCGTGCCTTGCTGGCGTCGCGCTTCGAGGACGCGGCGTACGTCGACGCGGAGGTCGACTCGCCGCTGGCGCTGGTGTCGCTGGCGGCGACCGCGCTGCGCCGCTTCGACGCGGCTCTGCTCATCGGCGCCGACGCGCAGCACCTGCCGGCGGTGCCGGGCGAGCAGCTGTTCATGTCCAACGCCGTGCGCGCCGAACTCGGGCTGGCGACCGCGGAGGCGGCGCTGCGCGCGCAGGCGGCACAACTCGCCGCGCTGCTTGCGACGGTGCCGCGGGTGGCGGCGACCTGGCGCGTGAGACGGGGCGACGAACCGAACGCCCTGTCGCCGCTGCTGCAGCGGCTGCAGGTCGTGACGGGAAGGGCACTCGGCGAGGACCTGGTCCGCAGCGCAACGCGGGCCGGCTTCGAGGTGACGCCCGAGCCGGCGGCGCGCCCCGCTCCGCGGGCCGCCGCAGTGCTGCCCTCACGCATCTCGGCCAGTCAGGCGCAGAGCCTGGTCGACTGTGCCTACCAGTTCTACGTCCGGTCGCTGCTCGTGCTCCGCGAGCCGGAAGACGTGATCGAGATGCCCGACAAGCGCGACTTCGGCGACGCGCTGCACGCGGTGCTCAGGCGCTTCCACTCCGAGTGGGGCGACGCGGCGTTCGACTCGATCGAACCGGGTGCGCTCGCCGACAGCCTGCGCGCGCATGCGCGGGCGGTGTTCGATCCGCTCGTCGCGCGGTCGCCCGCCATGCTCGCCTTCCAGCGCCGTTTCGACGGCCTGGTCGAGGGATACGTCGGCTGGCTGCGGCAGCACGCGGCGGAAGGCTGGCGGTGGCTGGCCGGCGAGGAAGCGAAGAGCGAGGCCCTGGCGCTGCGCGACGGGCGAGAGGTAACGCTGGTCGGCCGCGTCGACCGCATCGATGCCGCCGCGCAGGGGCAGTGGCGGGTGATCGACTACAAGGCGCGCCCGGCCGAGGTGCTCCGGAAGAAACTGAAGCAGCCCGGCGAAGACGTGCAGTTGCCGTTCTACGGGTTGCTGCTCGCGCGTCGTGCCGACTCCGCGGCGTACGTCAGCTTCGACCGCGCCCGTGCCGGCGACACCGGGGTAGCGGTGGTGGAGCCGCCGCAGCGCTTCGATGAACTGGTCGATTCGGTGGGAACGCGCCTGCGGGCCGACCTGCAGCGCATCGCCGATGGCGCGCCGCTGCCGGCGATAGGCATCGAGTCGGTGTGCCGGCACTGCGAGGCGCGCGGGCTGTGCCGGCGCGACTACTGGCAGCACGGCGACGGCGGCGTCGCGGGAGAGGAGCGACAGTGAGCGCGCCGGGCCGCCGCAAGCGCAAACAGCTCTCCCTCGGGGGGACGGCGCGAAGCGCCAAGGGGGCCCTCTGAGTGATTTTCTCGCCGACGAGCAGCCGATCGACGGGCAGGAGTTCACGCGGCGCGCCTGCGATCCGGGCGCGAGCGTCGTCGTCGAGGCCTGTGCCGGCAGCGGCAAGACCTGGCTGCTGGTCGGCCGCATCGTGCGGGCGCTGCTGGCCGGTGCCGCGCCGGCGCAGATCCTCGCCATAACTTTCACCCGCCGCGCCGCGCAGGAAATGCGCGTGCGGCTGACAAAGGATCTGCAGGAACTGGCGCTGGCCGACGACGACGGCATCGCCGGCTGGCTGCAGCAGCGCGGCATGACGGCCGAAGAGGCGCGCGCCGCAGTCGGTGCGGCGCGCGGCCTCTACGAGCGGGTCGCCACCGCGCGGGTGCCGCTGTCGATCGAGACCTTCCATGGCTGGTTCTGGCAACTGGTGGCCAGCGCGCCGCTCGGCGCCGGCGTGCCGTATGCGCCGGTGCTGCTGGAGGCCGCCGACCGCATGCGCGTCGATGCCTGGCTGCACTTCACGGCGCTGCTCGTGCAGCAGCGGCATGCGGCGCAGCGCCGCGCCTGGGAGTGGCTGCTCGACGAGCTCGGCGATGACGCCTCCCGCAAGCTGCTGATGCAGTTCCTCGGCAAGCGCGCCGAGTGGTGGAGCTTCGCCGGCGACGACGAGGACGCGGCGGTGGCGCGGGCCCTGGCGCCGCTGCGCGCCGCCGGCGACGACGATCCGCGGGCGCGCGTCCGCGAGCCGGATCTGCTCGGCGCCGCGCAAGCGCTGGTCGATCTGTGGCGGTCGATCGCCAAGCCGACGAAGACGCTCGAGTCGCTGATCGACGCCGGCCAGCGCTGGCTGGAGCAGCCCGACGCCGATCCGGCGGAGGATTTCCGTGCCGCCTGCCTGTTGGTGCTGACCAAGGAGATGGCGCCACGCGATGCCCTGCTGCCGGCAAAGATCGCCGGCAAGCTGCGCGAGGCGGAGCAGGCGCAGCGCTACGGGGCGGCGCACGCCCTGGTCGTCGAGCGGCTGCAGGGCCTGACTGCGGCGCACCGCACCTGGCGCGCGCTGAAGCTCAACGAGGCGGCGCTCGTCTGCGGCCGCCTGCTCGTCTCGGCCTACCAGCGGCTGAAGGCGCAGCAGCAGGCGCTCGACTTCACCGACCTCGAGTGGCACGCGCATCGCCTGCTCGGCGATGCCGACTACGCCACCTACATGCAGGTGCGCCTCGACGCCCGCTACCGCCACATCCTGATCGACGAGTTCCAGGACACCAACCCGCTGCAGTGGCAGGTACTGAAGTCGTGGCTCGCCGCCTACGGCGAGATGGAAGACGGGGCGGCGACGGACCGGCCGTGCGTGTTCATCGTCGGCGATCCGAAGCAGTCGATCTACCGGTTTCGCCGGGCCGAGCCGCGCGTCTTCGACGCGGCGGCGCGCATGCTGCGCCGGGATTTCGGGGCGACGCAGCTTCGCACCAACGTCACCCGCCGCAACGCCCGCGCGGTGATCGACGTGCTCAATCGGGCGATGACCGGCAATCCGCTGTACCAAGCGCAGCGCACGCTCGCCGACGCCGAGGGAGCCTTCGTCCTGCTGCCACTCGCCGCGGCCGACGGCGAACCGCCGCCCGTGGCGGGCGACCGGCTGCGCGATGTGCTGGCCGAGCCGCGCGCCGAGCGCGACGGCGAGGTGCGCTACCGCGAGGGCCGGCAGCTGGCCGCGGAGATCGCGCGCTGGGTGGCGAGCGTGCGTGTGCGCGATCCGGGTGGCGAGCGCGCGGCGCGCTACTCCGACGTGCTGCTGCTGGTCCGGCGGCGAACGCACCTCGGCGAGTACGAGCGGGCGCTGCGCGACGCCGGCGTGCCGTTCGTCAGCGACCGGCGCGGCGGCCTGCTGGCGACGCTGGAAGCCGACGACCTGACCGCGCTGCTCGTCTTCCTGACCACGCCGCAGGCGGATCTGCGCCTGGCGCACGCGCTTCGCTCGCCGGTGTTCTCCTGCTCGGACGACGACCTGATCCGCATTGCGGGTGCGCCCGGCGCGACGTGGTGGCAGCGCATGCAGGCGGTGGACGCCGGCGTCTCGGCGCCGCTCGACCGGGCGCGCGTCCTGCTGGCGCGCTGGCTGCAGTCTGCGCGGCTGCTGCCGGTGCACGACCTGCTCGACCGCATCTACTTCGAGGGCGACCTGCGCCGTCGCTACGCCGCCGCCGCGCCGGCGACCCTGCACGAGCAGGTACAGGCCAACCTCGCTGCGTTCATCGAGCTGGCGCTGGCCATCGACGCCGGACGGTATCCGAGCCTGCCACGCTTCATCGACGAGCTGGCGGGACTGAAGCGTCATGCGCCGGAGGAGGCTCCCGACGAGGGGCTGGCCGACGCCGGCGACGCCGTGCGGGTGATGACGATCCACGGCGCCAAGGGGCTGGAAGCCGAGATCGTCGCCGTCGCCGACGCGCAGGCGCGGCCGGCGCCGGATGCCGAGAGCGTGCTGGTCGTCTGGCCGCCGGAAGCAGCGGCGCCCGAGCACGTGTCGCTGGTGGCGCGCGGCGGGGACTCGCGCGACGAGCCGCGGGCCGCCTGGTTTGCCGACGACGACGCCCAGCGGGCGCAGGAGGACTGGAACCTCCTCTATGTCGCCGCCACGCGCGCCAGGCAGGTGCTGCTGGTCGCCGGCAGCGCCCCGGGCAAGGCGGGGGCGACCGACGACAGCTGGTACTCGCGCCTGCAGGCGGCGCAGGAGCTGTCCTGCGCGCCGGCCGGGGAGCAGGCGGCGGCAGCGGTCGAAGCGCGGCGGATGGTGCGCGACTTCCGTCCCGAGCCGCTGCCGACCGGCAGCCGGATCGCCGCCGCCGCGCTTTCGGAGGCGCAGCGGCAAGGCCTGGCCTGGCATGCGCTGCTCGAGCAGGGAGCAGCGGCCGACGTCGGGGCGATCGCCCGGGCGAACGAACTGACACCCGGGCAGCGGACGGCGGCCGTCGATGCCGCGGAGCGGGTCCGCCGCCGGTTGCCGCAGTTCTTCTGCGCCGGCGCGCTCGCCGAACTCGAGCTGGTGGCTGCCGACGGCGAACTGCTGCGCGTGGACCGGCTGGTCGAGCTCGACGAATGCCTCTGGATCGTCGACTTCAAGTGGCGCCTCACCGATGCCGAGCGCGGTCCTTACGAGGCGCAGGTGCGGCGCTACGCCGACGTGCTGTGCGCGATACGGAAGGACAAGCCGGTCAGGCTCGGCCTGGTGACCGCCGACGGCGAACTGGTCGAGGTGACGCGGTAGCGCGCGGCCGCCGCTGCCGCTCGTGCGGTCTTCCGGCCCGTCGGTGCAGTTGACGCAAGGCAAGCCGCGCCCGGTTCGGCTTGCGACACTTGTTTCGCTGGGAGCAAGCGATCGAAGCGAAGGAGGATTGACAGATGACGATCGAACTGAGTGCGGCGGAACGGAGCCTGCTGAAGAAGGTCCTCGATTCGTATCTCTCGGAGTTGCGGCAGGCGATCGCCGCCACCAAGCGCGACACCTCGCCGCTGCACGACGAAGAGGACCTGATCAAGAGCCTGCAGCAGATGCTGTAGGGGCCGGGCCGGCGGCGTCGCGCCGTCGGGCGGATGGGCGGCCGCCACGAGGCGCCTGCGCCGCCGACGGCGGCTGATACCATTCGCGGCGGCGGGCCCCCTCGCATGGAGGTGCCGTGAACCTGGTCAGGTCGGGAACGAAGCAGCCACAGCGGATTGCCTTCAGTGCCGAGGACAAGGCTCGCCTCTTCGCTTCCTCCCCATGCCGTTTCGCATCGAACCCGCGCAGCCGCGCGACACCGCCGTCCTGCTGTCGCTGATCCGCGCGTTGGCCGAGTACGAGCAACTCACGCACCTGGTCGTCGGCACGCAGACGCAGCTGCACGAGGAACTGTTCGGCGCGCGGCCGGTGATCGAGGCGGTGGTCGGCTGGGAGGACGAACAGCCGGTCGGCTTCGCGCTGTACTTCCACAACTTCTCGACCTTCCTGGCCCGCCGCGGGCTGTATCTCGAAGACCTGTTCGTGACGCCGCAGGCGCGCGGGCGCGGCTACGGCAAGGCGCTGATGCGTCACGTGGCGCGGGTGGCGGTCAGCCGCGATTGCGGCCGCTTCGAGTGGGCGGTGCTCGACTGGAACCGGCCGGCGATCGACTTCTACCGGTCGCTCGGCGCCGAGGTGCTGCCGGACTGGCGTATCTGCCGCGTTACCGGCGAGGCGCTTGCCGCGCTCGGCGCGCCCGGCTGACCTCGACGGGCCGGTTCTACAGCGCGATCCGCGGCGCCTGCCGCCAGAACTGCGTCGCCTGCTGGAAGGCGTAGGCGAGCTGCAGCACGCCGAAGTCGTCGCGATAGCGGCCGACGATCTGCACGCCGACCGGCAGGCCTTCGGCAGAGAAGCCGCAGGGCACCGAGACCGCCGGATGGCCGGTCACGGTGATCAGCCAGCACGAGGTCATCCACTCCAGGTAGTCGGCCATCGGCCGGCCGTCGATCTCCTGCACCCATTGCTGCTCGACCGGGAACGGCAGCACCTGCGCCGTCGGCAGGACGAGAAACTCGTAGCGTTCGAAGAACCCGTGCACGCGCCGGAACAGCTGCGTGCGCTTCAGTTCGGCGGCGGCGATCTGCCCGGCGGTGAGCGCCAGCCCCTGCTCGACGTTCCAGATCACCGTGTCCTTGAGCAACTCGCGGTGCTGCCGCAGGTGCTCGCCGTGGCCGGCGGCGAAGATCATCGCCCGCTGCACGTGGAAGATCTCGCGCGCGTCGGAAAAGTCGGCGATCGCCTCCTCGGTGCGGCAGCCGAGCGCCTCGAAGGTCGGCCGCTGCGCATCGATGGCGGCGGCGACCCGCGCGTCGACCGGCGCCAGCCCGCCGAGCGCCGGCGCCCAGGCGACGCGCGTGCCGGCGAAGTCGCGCGCCAGCGGCCGGGCGAACAGCGAGCCGGGCTCGGCGAGCGAGAGCGGCGCGCGTGCATCGGGGCCGCTGATCGCCTGCATCAGCAGCGCCACGTCCTCGACCGTGCGGCCCATCGCGCCGTCGACCGACAGCGTGTTCCAGGCGAGCGTGGTCGGATGCCGCGGCACCCGCCCGGCCGAGCCGCGAAGGCCGACCACGTTGCAGAAGCTCGCCGGGTTGCGCAGGCTGCCGCCGAGGTCGCTGCCGTCGGCGATCGGCACCATGCCGCAGGCCAGCGCCACCGCCGCGCCGCCCGAGGAGCCGCCGCAGGTGCGCTGCAGGTCGTACGGATTGCGGGTGGCGCCGAACACCGCGTTGAACGTCTGCGCGCCGGCGCCGAACTCCGGCGTGTTGGTCTTGCCGACCGAGATCGCGCCGGCCGCCGCCTGGCGCTCGACGATCAGCGCGTCCTCGTCGGGAACGAAGTCGCGGTAGATCGGCGAGCCCCAGGTGGTGCGCACGCCGCGCGTCGGCAGCAGGTCCTTGTGCGCGGTCGGCAGGCCGTGCAGCAGGTGCAGCGGCTCGCCGCGTGCCTGCCTCGCGTCGGCCTGGCGCGCACGCTCCAGCGAGCGCTCCGGGTGAAAGGTGACTATCGCGTTGACCTCGGGGTTGACCCGCTCGATCTGCGCGATGTGCGCCTGCATCAGTTCGACGGCGGAGGCGCGGCGGCTCCTGACCAGCTCGGCCAGCTCGGTGGCGGGCAGGAAACAAAGCTCGGAGGCGGTCATGGACGGCGTGGTCGGTGGGCGGCCGGGCGAGGGTAGCACCGGCCGCGCCGAGGCCGTGACTGACGAGTGCCGCGCGGGGCGGGTCACCGCGGCTGCATCGTTAGAATGCAGCGCATGTCGTACCAGGCCCTCGCCCGCAAGTGGCGCCCGCGCGATTTCGCCACCACGGTCGGCCAGGACCACGTGGTGCGCGCGCTGTCCAATGCGCTCGAGCAGCAGCGGCTGCACCACGCCTACCTGCTGACCGGCACGCGCGGCGTCGGCAAGACGACGCTGGCCCGCATCCTCGCCAAGGCGCTGAACTGCATCGGCCCGGACGGCGCCGGCGGCATCACCGCCACGCCGTGCAACCGCTGCGAGGCGTGCACGGCGATCGATGCCGGCCGCTTCATCGACTACATCGAGATGGACGCGGCGAGCAACCGCAGCGTCGACGAGATGACCGCGCTGCTCGAGCGCGCGGTCTACGCACCGAGCAACGCGCGCTTCAAGGTGTACATGATCGACGAGGTGCACATGCTCACCTCGCACGCCTTCAACGCGATGCTCGAGACGCTCGAAGAGCCGCCCGACTACGTGAAGTTCATCCTGGCGACCACTGACCCGCAGAAGATCCCGGTCACGGTGCTCAGCCGTTGCCTGCAGTTCAACCTGAAGCAGATGACGCCGGCGGCGATCGCCGGCCGGCTGACCGAGATCCTCGGCCTGGAGAAGATCGGTGCCGAGCCGGCGGCGGTGCAGATGCTGGCGCGCGCCGCGCGCGGCAGCATGCGCGACGGCCTGTCGCTGCTCGACCAGGCGATTGCCTACAGCGGCGGCACGGTGACCCTGCAGACCGTGCAGGCGATGCTCGGCGCGGTCGACGGGCTGACGCTGGTGCGGCTGCTCGATGCACTGGCCGCCGCCGACGCCAAGGGGATGCTGGCGATCGCCGACGAGATGGCCTCGCGCAGCTTCTCCTTCGGCCAGGCGCTGCGCGACCTGGCGGGCCTGCTGCACCGGATCGCGCTGGTGCAGCGGGCCGGCGAGATCGGCGACGAGGTCGACAATGCCGCCGAGATCCGGCGACTGGCCGAAGCGTTCGATCCCGAGGAGGTGCAGCTC
>JBHJND010000432.1:0-3999 GCA_048497655.1 Caballeronia novacaledonica | reverse complement strand
CGCCGCCCGCCAGGCGAACGGCAGCAGCAGCGCCAGCGCGATCACCCAGCGCGCCAGCGACAGCGCCACCGGCGGCACCTCGCCGACGATCATCCTCGCCACAACCGCGTTGCCGGCCCAGAACAGCGGCGGCAGCGTCAGTAGCGCCGCGGTGGCGCCGTCGAGCCTCATCGGGCCGCCACTTCGCCGCTGCCGAGGGCTGCGCTGCCTGGCCGCCCCGGCGGGTTCATGAACTGGCGCCGCGGCCGCGAATGGCGCGCAGGCCGTGCTCCAGGCCGTGCACGAGCAGTCCAGCGGCGAGTCCCCAGAAGGCGGCGCCGATGCCGCCGAAGCTCACCCCGGCGGCGCTCACCGCGAAGGCGAGCAGCGCCGGGTAGCGCTCGGCCTCGTCCTTCATCGCCGTGCCCAGTGCGCCGACCAGCGGCCCGAGCAGGGCGAGCCCCACCACCACCGCGATCAGCGCCGGCGGCAGCGCCGCCAGCAGCGCCACGCCGGAGGCGCCGGCCAGCGCCAGGCCGATCCAGGCCAGCGCGTAGACGATGCCGGCCGGCCAGCGACGGGCCGGATCGCGGTCGACGTCGGGTCCGGTGCACAGCGCGGCGGTGATCGCCGCCAGGTTGGTCGTGTGGGCGCCGAAGAAGGCCGACAGCATCGAACCCGCGCCGGTCACCGCAAGCGCCTGCTGCACCGGCGGCGCGTAGCCGGAGGCGCGCAGTACCGCGAAACCCGGCAGGTTCTGCGAGGCCATCGTCACCAGGTACAGCGGCACGCCCAGCCCGATCAGCACCGAAGCGTCGAAGCGCGGCGGCACCAACTCGAGCCCCGGCGGGGTGAAGGCCTGCGCCAGCGGGCCGATCAGCCCGGAAGCCCCGCTGGCGGCGATGCCGGCGACGAGCACGATCACCACCGCGAACAGCGGGCTGAGCGGGCGCACCAGCACGTAAACGACGATCATCGCCACCGCGAGTGCCGGCGACTGCGGGATCGCCTTGAAGGCGCCGAGCACGAACGGCAGCAGCACGCCGGCGAGCATCGCCGCGGCGATCGAGACCGGGATGCGCTCGATCAGCCGGCCGAGCGGCCGGTAAGCCGCGGTGGCGACGATCAGCAGCCCGGCCAGCAGGAACGCGCCGATCGCCGCCTCCAGCGCGATGCCCACTGAGGCGCCGATCAGCGCCGCACCCGGCGTCGACCAGGCGGTGAGGATCGGCATCCTGTGCCGCCAGGTCAGGTAGCCGGACTCCAGCCCCTTGACCAGGCTGATCGCGGTGATCCACGAGACGGTCTGCGCCGGCGTGGCGCCGAGGGCCTGCGCCGCGGCGACGATCAGCGCCAGCGTGCCGGCGAAGCCGACCATCGCGGCGATCAGCGCCGAGGAAACGTGCGAGAAGTGCAGCGGCATGGCGGGGGACCGGGGCCGGCGACGGCCGAGCTGTCGTCCGGCCGGCACGCGTGATTGCGGCGGAGCATAGCGGCGCGCCAGAATGCTCCTCGATGAGGCGGCTGTGGGACATTTCGCCGAGCGTGACGCCGGGCTTCCCCGTGTTCCCGGGCGATGCCGAGTTCTCGCTGCGCTGGACGTGGACCGTCGGGCCCGGTTGCCCGGTCAACGTGTCCGAACTGACGATGTCGCCGCACACCGGCAGCCATGCCGACGCACCGCTGCACTATGACCCGGGCGGCGCCTCGATCGGCGAGGTTCCGGTCGAACCTTACCTCGGGCCGTGCCGGGTGATCCACGCCATCGGCGCGCGGCCGCTGGTGCGCGCCGAGGACATCGCGCCGCACCTGCAGGCCACGCCGCCGCGCATCCTGCTGCGCACCTGTGCCCGGGTGCCGGCAGGCTGGGATCCGTCCTTCGCCGCCGTCGCACCGGCGGCGATCGACCTGCTGCACGAGCACGGCGTGCGGCTGGTCGGCATCGACACGCCATCGGTCGACCCGGAGAAGAGCAAGACGCTCGACAGCCACCAGCGGCTGCGCGCGCACCACATGGCGGTGCTCGAGGGGCTGCTGCTCGACGAGGTGCCGCCCGGCGACTACGAGCTGATCGCACTGCCGCTGAAGTGGCGCGGCGTCGACGCCAGCCCGGTGCGGGCGGTGCTGCGCGAGCTCTGACAGTCATGCCGCTTGCCCGCGCCGACTGCGTCGAGCTGGACCTGCGCGATCCGCTGGCCGCGCATCGGCAGGCCTTCGCGCTGCCCGACGGCGTCGTCTACCTCGACCGCAACTCGCTCGGCGCCCTGCCAGCGGCCGCCCCGGCGCGGCTGCGCGAGGTGGTCGAGAACGAGTGGGGCCGCGGGCTGATCGGCTCGTGGAACGACGCCGGCTGGGTCGACGCACCGCGCCGGGTCGGCGCCCTGATCGCCCGGCTGATCGGCGCCGCGGACGACGAGGTGATCTGCGCCGACTCGACCTCGGTCAACCTGTTCAAGGTGCTCGCCGCGGCGCTGCGGCTGCAGCACATGAACGGCGCCGACTGCGACGTGATCCTGTCCGAGCGCGGCAACTTCCCGACCGACCTGTACATCGCGCAGGCGATCACCGAGGTGTTCGGCGGCCGCTACCGCCTGCTGACGGTGCCAGGCGAGGAGATCGCCTATCACGTCGACGAGGGCACGGCGGTGCTGCTGCTCACCCACGTCGACTATCGCAGCGGCCGCATGCACGATCTGGCCGACCTGACGCACCGCGCGCACCTGGCGGGCGCGCTCACCGTGTGGGACCTGTCGCACTCGACCGGCGCCGTGCCGCTGGATCTGGCGCGCTCACGCGCCGACTTCGCCGTCGGCTGCGGCTCCAAGTACCTGAACGGCGGACCCGGCGCGCCGGCGTTCGTCTTCGTCGCGCGCCGCCACCTGCAGGCGATGGAAGCCGACCGCTTCGCGCAGCCGCTGGCCGGCTGGCTCGGCCATCGCGCGCCGTTCGACTTCTCGCCCGACTACGAGCCGGCGACGGGCATCGACCGCTTCGGCACCGGCACGCCGTCGATCCTCGCGCTGGCGGCGCTGCAGTGCGGCGTCGACACGGTGCTGGCTGCCGGTGTCGAGACGCTGCGCGCCAAGAGCCTGCGGCAGACGCAGCTCTTCATCGAACTGGTCGACGGCTGTTGTGCGGACCTTGGCTTGAACCTCGTCTCGCCGCGCGAGCCGGCGCTGCGCGGCAGCCAGGTCTGCTACGAGCACGAGCACGCCTGGCCGGTGATGCAGGCGCTGATCGCGCGCGGCGTCATCGGCGACTACCGCAACGGCGAGTCCGGCGACCCGGGCATCCTGCGCTTCGGCTTCGCGCCGCTGTACCTGCGCTTCGTCGACGTGTGGGATGCGGTCGAGATCCTGCGCGAAATCCTCGCCACCCGCGCCTGGGACGAGCCGCAGTTCATGGCGCAAAAGACGGTGACCTGACGAGAATTTGTGCGCGACGAAGCCCGGCCGCGGGCGACGAGCCGGTTCCCGGTGCTAGAGTCGATCAACGGTTTGCCAGGGGGCCGACGGCGATGAGCGCTGTGCGCCAGTCCATTCACTTCGCCACCAGCTTCGATGGCACGCGCATCGCCTGGGCCGTGGCCGGCAAGGGGCCGGCGCTGGTGCGCGCGCCGACCTGGCTGTCGCACGTGGAATACGACTGGCAAAGCCCGATGTCGCGGCACTGGATCACCGAGTTCACCAGCCGCCACACGCTGACGCGCATCGACCCGCGCGGCGTCGGCATGTCGGACTGGGAGGTCGAGGAACTGACGCTCGACGCCATCGTCAAGGATGTCGAGGCGGCTGTCGACGCCGCCGGGCTGGATAGATTTGCGCTGGTCGGGAACTCGTTCGGCGCCGCGGTGGCGATCGCCTATGCGGCACGTCATCTGCAGCGGGTCAACCGCTTGTTTCTGTGGGGCTCGTACTGCCGCGGCGCGCTCAGGCGCGGCGACCCATCGCCGGAGCAGCTCGAGCGCGCGCAGATGCTGCGCAAGCTCGCCGAAATCGGCTGGGGCAGCGACGAATCGAC
>JBHJND010000431.1:0-2279 GCA_048497655.1 Caballeronia novacaledonica | reverse complement strand
GGTGGTGCTGAAGGTCGGCCGCTTCATGGCCGGCGCGAAGGCGCCGATGAGCCACACCGGCGCGCTGGTCGGCGACGACGCGGTGTTCGACGCGGCGCTGCGGCGCGCCGGCGCGATCCGCGTCAGGTCGTACTTCGACATCCTCTCGGCAGCCGAGGTGCTGGCCGCCGGGCGCTTCCCGCGTCCCGATCCGGGCGACCGGCTGGCGATCGTTCCAACGGCGGCGGGCCGGGGATTCTGGCCGCCGACTGCGTCGCCGACAACGAGGTCGTCCTGGCCAGCCTGACCGCCGAGACGGTGGCCCGCCTCGACGAGATCCTGCCGGCCACCTGGTCGCACGGCAACCCGGTGGACGTGATCCGCGACGCCGACATGGAGCGCTGCGCCAAGGCCCTCGAGCGGGTGCTGGCCGACCCGGGCAACGACGGCGTGCTGGTGCTGTTCTCGCCGACCATCGCGCTGACCGCCGAGGAGGCGGCGCGCGCGCTGCTGCCGGTGGCGCAGGCCAGCGAGAAGCCGGTGATCACCGCCTGGCTTGGCGGCGAGGACGCCCGCCGCGGCCGCGAGATCTTCGACGCTGCCGGGATGGCCACTGCGAGCAGTCCCGAGCGCGGCGTCGAGGCGTTCGGCTACCTGTCGAGGTTCATCCGCGGGCGGCAGATGCGGCTGCAGGTGCCGCCGCCGCAGGTGGCGGAGTTCGAGACGGAGGCGGCGGAAGCGCGGCGGATCATCGAGCGCGCCTCCAGCGCCGGCCACGCCACGCTCGACGAGCGCGCCTCCAAGGCGCTGCTGGCGGCCTTCGGCATCGACACCGCGCGCACGCGCCTGGCCGCCTCGGCCGAGGAGGCGATCGCGCTGGCCGAGGAGATCGGCTATCCGGTGGCGCTGAAGGTCTCGGCCACCGGCGTGCTGCACAAGACCGACGTCGGCGGCGTGATCCTGTCGGTGATGAACGCGCGCGAGGTGGCGCACGGCTTCGATCTGATCCGCAGCCGCTGCGCCGAGCGGGCGCCGAACGCCAGGTTCCACGGCGTGCTGGTGCAGCAGATGATCGTGCGGCCGAACGGCCGCGAACTGCTGGTGGGCCTGGCGCGCGATGCGGCCTTCGGCCCGGTGATCAGCTTCGGCATGGGCGGCATCGCGGTGGAAGTCCTGCGCGACGCGGCGGTGGCGCTGCCGCCGCTGAACCGCTTCCTCGCCCGCGACCTGATCTCGCGCACGCGGGTGGCGCAGATGCTCGAGAACTTCCGCGGCAGGCCGGCGGTCGACATCGAGGTGCTGATCGACGTGCTGCTGAAGGTCTCCGACATCGCCTGCGAGCTGCCGTGCGTGCAGGAACTGGACATCAATCCGCTGCTGGTCGACGAGAACGGCGCGGTGGCGCTCGATGCGCGGGTGGTTCTGGGCGACGGGCCGCTGGCGCCCGATGCGACCTACTCGCACCTGGCGATCCATCCGTACCCGAAGGCGCTGGCGCGCACGCACCGCCTGCGCGGCGACGAGACGGTGCTGCTGCGGCCGATCCGTCCCGAGGACGCGCAGGCCGAGACGCGCTTCGTCTCGCGGCTGTCGCCGGAAACGATGTACCTGCGCTTCCACGCGCCGCTGCGCGAACTGACCACCGAGCGGCTGGTGCGCTTCACGCAGATCGACTACGACCGCGAGATCGCCTTCGTGGCGATCGACGCCTCCGGCGAGCAGGAGGAGATCCGCGGCGTGGCCCGCTATACCCGCATGCCGGACGGCTTTTCCTGCGAGTTCGGCATTGTCATCGAGGATTCCTGGCAGGGCCGCGGGCTCGGCCACGCGCTGATGACGGCGCTTGAGGAGACCGCGCGCGGCCGGGGCCTGACCGAGATCATCGGCTACGTGCTGCGCGACAACGAGGGCATGGGCAAGCTGATGCGCGGCCGCGGCTACATCGCCACCTCGGCGCCCGACGACGAGGGCGTGCGTCGCTACATCAAGCGGCTGATCGGCGGCGCGGCCGCCGGCTCGGTGCGCGCCTTCCGCGGCCACGCGGCCGAGCGCGTCTGAGGCCGCCGTCGCGCGGCGCGGTCGATACAATCGCCGCGCCTGCCGCGCAGCGCCGTTGCGGCCGCGGCGGCGCCAACTTCTCCCGTTTCCCATGCTGCTTCTTCTCGCGCGACAGGCCTGCCTGATCGTTGCCGCGGCGCTCGCGCTGCACTGGCCGCCGGCCGTCGGCGCGCAGGGCGCAGGGACGGCGAACTACGGCTTCCTGTGGGAGGCCACCCGCGGCAACGAGCGCGTGCGGCTGT
>JBHJND010000430.1:0-2859 GCA_048497655.1 Caballeronia novacaledonica | reverse complement strand
TGCCTTCCAGGTAGGCGGCCACCGCGGCGTCGATCGACTGGCGCGCGTTCACCTGCCAGTCGGGCGGCAGCGGGCCGCTCGAACAGGCGGCGACGAGCACCGCGAGCGCGACGACCGCCGCCAACCGCAGTCGATGGCTGACGGAGCTCATCTGAGCTTCAGCTCCGTGTCGCGCGCGAACGGCCACCGGCGGTTGATGCCGTCGATCAGTTGCTCGGCCTTGCGCAGGCTCGACTCGACCTCGGCGCGCAGCGCGCCGAGGTCGGCGCTGGCCACCTTCGCGTTGCTCGCCACCGCCTGCGCCTCGGCGAGCAGCCTGTCGGCCTGCCTGAGCGTGTTGCGCGCGTCGGCCAGCGTTCCGTTCAGCTGCACGATGGCGGCCCGGGTCTCCGGCATCACGCCGTCCGGGCCGAAGACCTGCGCGTCGGCCTTGGCCACCACGCCGTCGACCCGCGCCGCGAGGCCGTCGACGCGCGCCAGCAGGGCATTGGTGCGGTCGAGCGCGGCGACCAGCTTGCGCGCGTCCTCGTCGTTGCCGAGCAGGAGGCCGAGCGCGCCGTGGCGTCCCTTCAGCCGCTCGCTGGCGGCGTGCACGTTGCCCAGCGCCGCGGTCAGCGCCGAGTCGGCGTTCGACAGCGCCGTCAGGTTGCGCACCAGGTCGCGCGTGGCGGCGACCAGCTGCGGGATCTCGGCGGTCGCGTCGCCCACCAGCACCCGCCGCTCGGCGCCGTCGGGCAGCGGCGGGTCGCCGAGCACGCCGCTGTAGGCGCGGATGGCGATGCTGCCGACCAGGCTGCGGGTGAGGGTGAACACGCTCGACTCGCGCAGCCAGCGGGCGTCCTTCCTCGGCACGTCGATCAGGATCCGCGCCGCACCGTCCTCGGCCAGTTCGATCCGCCGCACGCGGCCGATCGGAAAGCCGGAGAAAGTCATGTCCATGCCGACCGCGACTCCCTCGGAGTCGTCGGCCACCAGCACCAGACGCTGGGTCGGCTCGAACACGCCGCGGGCGTACATCACGTACAGCACCGAGCCGGCGAGCAGCAGCACCAGCAGCGCCAGCAGCAGCGCCGCCTTGAACTCCAGGTGGGCGACCGGCGGCGGTTCGGGCGATGCTGGCGGCTCGCTCACGAGGAAGGCTCAGTAGTAGTTGCCGACCAGTGACGCCGCCTCGATCAGCAGCATCACCAGGAACAGGCGCACCAGCGCCTGCAGCTCGGCGCTGGTGCGGGCGCGCCCGCGCGGCAGATCGTAGAGCGCCGAGGCCACCGGGATCAACGACACGGCCAGCGCGAGCAGGAAGGTCTTGAGGGTGAAGATCAGCGTCACCGCCGGGCTGAACACCTGGCCCACCGTGCGCGTGTAGCGCTCCAGCCCGCCGAGCGCGAATCCGTGCACGCTGAGGTAGGCGAGCACCAGTGTCACCACGCCGGCGACCGCCGCCAGCATCAGCACGGCGAAGGCGCCGGCAATCACCCGCGGCAGCACCTCGTGGCGCAGCGGGTCGATGCCGCGCCGGAGCAGGGCATCGAGTTCGCCGCGCAGGCGCATGCGGGCGAGTTCGCGGCCGTCCGGCAGGCCGATGCGCAGGGCGACGAAGAGCGCGGCGGTCAGCGGGATCAGTTCCAGCACCAGCACCCGCACGACCATCTGCAGCGCGTACTGCGACAGCCCGTAGCTGGCCGCCGTCACCACGACGATGCGGATGACGACCAGGCTGATCAGCGACGACAGCAGGGTGAACCACGCCAGCGTCGGCGCCGTGTCGACGACGATGTGGCGCGCCATCGCGGCGCGGTTGGCGGGCGAGTAGCTCGATGGCGACAGTGCCAGCACCATCAGCTGCGCACCGAGGTGGACGATTCGCCACCAACCGGTGAACCAGCGCAACACGGCGCGTCCCGTGTCGGCTGGCGCGCCGGGGCGCGAGAGCATCGAAGCCATGCCGGGATGATAGGAGCTGTCGCCGACCCGCCGCGCAGCGGCGGGCGAGACAGGTCGTTGCGGTCGAATCGTTTGCGCTCGCCACGCCGGTTGTCGGGCGCGACGCAATCGCCAAGGACATCTCCACCCTGCCGTGCGAACTGCGCAGCTTCGCCCACACCGACGCCAAGGTGCGCAAGCTTGGCGCGGACGTGGTCCTGCTGTCGTACACCGCCACGCAGGACGCGACCTGCGAAGGCCAGAAGATGCCGCCGAAGGTCTACTCGTCCTCGATCTACGTCCGGCAAAAAGGCAAGTGGATGATGACCCACTACCAGGAGACGCCGATCAAGTGAGCGCCCATCCGCGGCCGACCGCCGCGGCCGGCGCTACGCCGCCTTCACCGGCATCCGGATCACCTGCGCGTTGCCCTGGCCGCGGAAGCGGGCCAGCAGTTCGGCCTGCTTCGTGCGCGACTTCTCCAGGTGCCGGGCCTTGACGTGGCCGTAGCCGCGGATTTCCTCGGGGATGCTGGCCAGCTCGACGGCAACCGCGTGGTTGTCGGCGGCAAGCTTGCCGAGCAGTTCGTCGACCAGCTTCTCGTATTCGCCGATCAGCGAGCGCTCGGTGCGGCGCTCCTGCGTGTAGCCGAAGACGTCGAGCGCGGTGCCGCGGAGAAACCTGAGCTTCACCAGCACGGCGAACGCCGGCACGACCCACGGCCCGAAGCGGCGCTTGGCCACCTTGCCCGTCACCGGGTCCGGTCGCGACAGCAGTGGCGGCGCGAGGTGGAAGTTCAGCCTGTAATCGCCTTCGAACATCGAGGCGAGCTTGTTGCGGAAAGCCGGGTCCGAGTGCAGCCGCGCTACCTCGTACTCGTCCTTGATCGCCAGCAGCTTGAAGTAGTAGCGCGCCACCGCCTCGGTCAGCCTGGTC
>JBHJND010000429.1:0-2890 GCA_048497655.1 Caballeronia novacaledonica | reverse complement strand
AGCGAATCGGCGGTGCGCCTGTTGATCACCACGCCGCGGTGGCCGCGCAGGTTGCCGGCCACCTCGTCCATCAGCTGGATCGCCGCGTTGCCGCCGGAGGCGTACTGCATGCTCTTGGTGGTGATCAGCCAGTACGGGAAGTCCTCCGGCTTGTGGCCGCGGCGGACGAGGTCCTTCTCCCAGATGCCGGGGAAGTCGTGCCACACCGGCAGCGGCTGGTACTCCTCCAGCTGGCGGTCCCACCACTTGACGCCCTGCTCGTGCAGCCGGTTGCCGAGCTCGCGGCCGGCGCGCATCAGCCGCTCCTGGTAAGGCAGCTCGAAGCGCAGGCCCTGGCTCTTGAGCGTCGGGTACAGGTACCAGCCGGTCTGCGGATACGGCCGCGTCATCAGGCCGTGTTCCTTGAACCAGGCGAGGTCGTGCACCTCGGCGCCGTTGCTCAGCTCGTGGCTGGCGGCCCGGCAGACGGCATCCCAGACCTCGTCTACCGAGTGCACCTGCGCCGGGTCGAGCGCGAAGTCGCGCTTGTCGTTCTTCAGCGACACGCCGCACACGCCGCGGTTGATGGCGTCGTTGTACTTCTCGAGCAGGCCGGTGCGACGGGCCAGCTCGGTGGCGATCCAGGTGAAGTCACGCGTGTCGCCGCGCGGCTCGACGGCCGGCTGCCGCAGGACCCACCCCTGGTGACGCCAGAACTGCTCGACGAACTTGGTCTTGCCCATCTTGATCAGCTGCGTCGATTCCAGGTCGGTCGCCTCGGGCAGGACGATGTCGGCCATGTGATTGGTCTCGTCCGGCGTGTAGGCGACGCAGACCGTGTACGGGAAGTTGGCCATCATCCGGGCCACCGCGTGCGTGTCCCAGAACGAGATCGCCGGATTGGTGCGGTAGGCGATCCACATGTCCGGCTTGCTCGTCTCCGGCCACGCCTCCGGCCGGTGGTCGCTGAACATCCAGGCCAGGTGGGTCGGGCCGAGCGCCTCGCTCCACGCGCCGGAATTGCCCGACAGCGGCACCAGCGTGCGGTGCGCGTTGCGGCCCGTCGGCTTGCTGACCCAGGTTTCCTTGCCGGTCGGGTTCATGTTGGTGCTCATGAAGCCGTCGTCGCCGGGCTTGACGCTCTTGTGCCGGTTGTCGTGCGGCTTGTTCAGCCGGATCGTCGTGCCGAGCGTGCCGCCTGGCACTTCGAGCGCACCGACCAGCGCCGCCAGCATCGTGCGCGACCACACGGCCTCGAACGCGCCCCAGCCGTTGTTGACCGTCTTGCCCAGCGTCACCGCCACCGGCCGGAACGGCAGCACCTGGCCGTCGACCTCGATCGTCTCGCCGATGCAGGCGTTGTCGAGGTACTCGCCGGCCAGGCGGCGGATCGTCGCCGCCGGCACCTCGCAGATCGGCGCCGCCCACTCCGGGCTGTACTGGCGCATGTGCGCGACGAGCTTGGCGAAGGCGGTATCGGCTTCGACGTCGGCATGCGTCCACCGCTGCCCGTCGGCGCCAACTTCGACCGCCTGCGGCACGCGCACGCGGCCCTCGATCAGCGGCACGATGTCCGGCGTGTCGAACGGCACCGCGGCGTTGCGCGCGCTGTCGAACAGCAGCGGCTTGCCGCTCTCGGCCTCGCGCAGGTAGTAGCCGTTGGGCCCGACCAGGTACGGCGAGGAGGTCACGTCGCGCAGGAACGCCAGGTCGAGCCGCTCGCGCGGATGCTCGTGCAGCATCACGTGGATGATCGCGAACATGCACGCCGCGTCGGTCTTGGGCTTGATCGGCACCCACTGCGCCGAGGTGCCGCCGGTGACCGACAGGTGGGGCTCGATCTGAACGCGCCGGGCGCCGCGCACGCGCGCGTCGGCATGGCGGGCCACCGCGCACGGCCCGCCGGTGACCTCGTTGTTGTTGCCGAACGAGAGGTTGAAACGCGTGTAGGTCATGTCGGCCGACACGGTGAAGGCGCGGTGCCAGAACTCGCCGAACAGGTGCTCGGAGTGCACGCACTTCACACCCTGGCCGGAGCCGAAGCTCGAGTCCACCGGACCCCACGCGGAGAGGAACGCCGGGAAGCTGCCCATGTAGTTGGCCGGCGTGCCGCCGTGGCCGAAGGTCGCCGCCAGCCGCGGAAAGCCCTGTTCGTCGAGCAGGCCGCGGCCGCGGATCTCCCGCAGCTTGTCGGCGATGGTGTCGAGCGCCTCGTCCCACGAGATCGCCACCCAGCCCGGGTCCTGGTCGATGCCCTTCTTCGGGTTGGTGCGCTTCAGCGGCGAGAGGATCCGCCCCGGGTGGTAGGTCTTCTGCACCAGCCCGTAGGCCTTCACGCAGGGCCGGCCGTCGGCCGGATGCACGCCGATGCCGTCGAAGTTCGGCCCGATGCCGGTCGCCACGCCGTCGGTGACCTTCACCGTCAGCAGGTCGGGGCCGGCCACGCAGTTGTAGCAGTACGTGGGAACTTCGCGCGTTACACCGGCGCGGTCTTTCGATGCAGTGCTCATCTTTGCCCTCCGGCGTCGATGGCGGAGCACAGGGCCGCGGCCGATCAGGCCGCGGGGACGACGGCAGTTGCTTCGAGCTCGATCACCGCCGGGTGGTCGAGCAGGTCGGCGACGAAGATCATGCTCATCGCCGGAAAGTGCCTGCCCATCCGGCGGCGCCAGACCTCGCCGAGCGCCGGGCGCGCCGCCAGGTAGGCCGGCTTGTCACAACAGAAGGCGGTGATGCGGCAGACGTGCTCGGGACGGCCGCCCGCCTGCGCGAGCACCTCGAGCACGTTGGCGAGCGCCTGGTCGAACTGCGCGACGAAGTCGGAGCCGAACTGCTGCCGCTCGTTCCAGCCGACCTGGCCGGCGACGAACACCAGCCGGCCGCCCTCGACGGCGATGCCGTTCGAGTAACC
>JBHJND010000428.1:0-3309 GCA_048497655.1 Caballeronia novacaledonica | reverse complement strand
GCGCTGTGGCGATAGGTCAAACATCGAGGCACCGCCCGGCGTACATTGCCCGGAACTGCCGCGGGACGCGACGTGGCGATGGGGAGAGCTTGCGCATGCCGGACTCGATGAGAATTCGCTTTCGCATCGGGCTGCTGGCCGGGCTGCGCGTCGTCTGGCCGGTGCTCTCGGCCCTGCTCGCCCTGATGGCCGGACTCGGCGTGGCGGTCGCCGTCATCGAGCGCTGGCCGCTGACCGATGGGGTGTACTTCGCGTTCGTCTCCGGCCTGACGATCGGCTACGGCGACCTTGTTCCCAAGGCGCCACTGGCGCGCCTGCTGGCGATCGCCATCGGCTTCACCGGCATCCTGCTCGGCGGCCTGGTTGCGGCGGTCGGCGTGCAGGCCCTGCATTCGGCATTGAATGACGGCAAGGAAGGGCCCGGCTAGCCCGCGGCAGGGCCCGGCCGGGCCGGCCGGTGCATTCGCTTATGCTGCGCCCCCTGTCGACAAGCCGAAGAGGAGAAGGACCATGCGCAAGCGTCTGACCGCCGTTGCACTCGCCATCGCGGCGATCGCCGCCCCGATCGGCGTGCAGGCCCAGTCGGCCGGCGCCGGCGCCGTCGTCGCCCAGGAGCCCGGCAAGGTCGCCATGGCCGACGCAGTGCGCGTCGCGGCGTCGGTGCAGGCGATCGACAAGGACAAGCGGCTGGTCACGCTGAAGGGGCCGAAGGGCAACACCTTCGTCGTGCACGCCGGGCCGGAAGTGAAGAACTTCGACCAGATCAAGGTCGGCGACGAGGTGGTCGTCCGCTACGTCGAGGCGCTGACGCTCGAGCTGAAGAAGGCCAGCGGCGGCATCCGCGAGAGGGTCGAGCGCGAGGGCGCGGTGGCCGCCCAGCCGGGCGAAAGGCCGGGCGCGGCGGTGGGCCGGCAGGTCACGGTGGTGGCCGACGTCATCGGCAAGGACACCAAGCGGCAGACGCTGCGCCTGCGCGGCGTGGAGCGCACGATCGACCTGAAGGTGCCCGATCCGAAGCAGTTCAAGCTGGTCAAGGTCGGCGACCAGATCGAGGCCACCTTCACCGAGGCCGTCGCGCTGTCGGTCGAGCCGGCGGCGCCGTCGAAGGCCGCGCCGGCGAAGAAGTAGCCTGTCCTGCGCCGTCCGCCGCCCAGCCCCCGTGCCGGGGCGGCGGACCACGCCGCCGGCCAGCGCGCGGGCCCGGGATCAGCGCGTGACCAGGGCGATCCACGCGGTTCCGACTGTGAGGAACACGGCCATGAAGAACAGCGTGATCAGCAGGCCGAGCCGGTAGAGCTCCTTCTGCGTGAGGTAGCCGCTGCCGACGAAGATCACGTTCTGGCTGCCTGCCTGCGGCGTGATCACCGAGAAGTAACTGCTGGCGAACAGCAGCGCGAAGGCCATCAGCGGCGCCGGCACGCCGCCGCGCACGCCGACGTCGAGGAACACGCCGAGCAGCGCGAGCACCTGCGACGACTGGCTGACGAACATGTAGTGAATCGCCACGTACAGGACGATGAGCGTCACGTAGGTCAACGGCCACGACAGGCCGCCCATGTGCGAGGCCAGCCGCTGGCCGGCGTAACCCATGAAGCCGAGCTCGTTCAGTTGCCCGCTCATGGCGAACAGCACCGCCAGCCAGAGGAAGGTCACCAGCGTGTCGCCCTGCAGCGCGATGTCGTCCACCGTCAGCACGTTGGCCAGCAGCAGCAGGCCGAGGCCGGCGAAGGCGATGCTGGTGACGTTCAGCTTCAGCGCGTCGGCGAAGATCCAGCCGGCGACCATCAGCACGAACACCACCGCGGTGATGCGCTCGTCGCGCGACAGCGGTCCCAACGCCGCCAGTTCCCGGCGCGCTGCTGCGGGGGCCTCGGGCGTTTCGCCGACGCCGGGCGGAAACAGGCGGGCGACGATGCGCGGCAACAGCAGGATCGCGGTGAGCGCCGGCACGGAGGCGGCGAGAAACCACTTGCCGAAGTTGATGTCCAGCCCGAAGTCGCGCACCACCTGGATGCCGATCGGATTGGCCGAGGTGGCCGTCATCCACAGTGCCGACGAGACCGCCAGGCTCGCCATCGAGCAGAACATCAGGTAGGCGCCGAGCCGGCGGCCCTGCGGGTCGTCGGGCCGCGAGCCGGATCCCTGCGCCACCGACAGCACGATCGGGAACAGCACGCCGCCGCGCGCGGTGTTGCTCGGGAACGCCGGCGCGATCACCGCGTCGGTGAGCACGATGCTGTAGGCCAGCCCGTGCGCCGATCCTCCGAAGCGGCTGACCATGAACAGGCTGATGCGGCGGCCCAGCCCCGACTTCACCACCGCCTGCGCGACGAGGAACGCGATCACCACCAGCAGCACGCTGGCATTGGCGAAGCCGCTGAAGGCCTTCGCGGCGGGGATCGTCTCCGTCAGGACCACCGCGGCCACCGCCAGCATGGTCGAGGTGAGCAGCGGGAACGCGCCCGCCAGCACCGCCGCGATCGAGGCGACGAACACGGCGAACAGGTGCCACGCCGGCGCGGTCAGCCCTTCCGGAATCGGCGTGAACCAGATGCCGATTGCCAGGGCGAAGGGCAGCGCGCGCCTGGCCAGCAGGCCGGCGTTAATCATGGCCGCGCAGCTGCCGTGGCGGCGCCGGCGCGCACCCGGCCCTTCAGTCCGACGGACTGGCCCTGCACGGTGCCGTCCTCGGTCTCGAGGACGAATCGCCACGAGAACTCGTAGGTCCCCGTCGCGCCGGCGTAGCGCCCGGTGCCGCCGACGATGCTGCCGGTGATGCGGTTGCCGGTCGCGGTGCCCTCGCCGCGCAGCTCGCTGAACACCTGGTCGCCGCGCTCATCGGTCCAGACGCTGCGGCCCACCATGCCGGTGGTGCTGTCGTTCAGCACCACGGCCTCGGCGCGAAAGCCCACGCCGGGGCGTGAGGGGCCGGCAAGCAGCAGCGACCCGCTCAGGTCCGCCACCGACGCCTGTCGATCGTGGCCGAGACGGATGACGTGGCGGCTGCCCGCCGCCGTCCAGGTGCCCTGGAACTCGCGCCACTCGCCCTGCGCCGCAGCAGGCAGGGCGGGAGTCGGCGCAGGGGTGCAGGCGGCCAGCGCCAGCAGCACGGCGAGCGCCGCCGCCGGCAGCAGGCCGGCACGCCGAAGGGCGCCGCTTCCGTCAGAGGTCCACATCGGCGGGTGTGACCCGTGGGTCGGCGAACCGCTGCTGCGCGAAGTCGTCGTCGACGATCCTGTCGATAGACATCTTCATGTAATGATCGTGCGCCCGCGTCGCCACCGGCGCAAGACCGCAGGGTCGATGTCG
>JBHJND010000427.1:0-2360 GCA_048497655.1 Caballeronia novacaledonica | reverse complement strand
GCCTCGATCATCGAGGTCAGCACGGTGACGTCCTGTGCCGCCTGCTCGCGGCACTCGGGGACGGTGCGGACGCTGTGCCCGATCTGCAGTCCGAGGTCCCACAGGCCGCCGATCAGCGCCTCGATGGCGCCCATTTCCTCTTTCGTGGCGTCCTCCGGCACGACCAGCAGGACGTCGACGTCCGAGTGCGGGAACAACTCGCCGCGGCCATAGCCGCCGACGGCGATGATCGCCACGCGCCGGGTGAGGCCGTGGCTGCGCGCCAGACTGGCGAGGGTGCGGTCGACGCAGCGGGCCAGGCCGCGCAGCAGCCGGTCGACCGGTCCGCCGGAGTTGAAGGCTGCGATCAGCCGGTCGCGCTCGGCGCGCAGTTCGCCGCGCAGCGCGAAGCCGATGTCGTTCATCGAACGGCGCCGGTCAGGCGGCGACCGGGCTGCGGCCGTCGGCGCGGGCGGTTCGGGCCGGTTCGGGCATCTGCGGCGAAACGGTCAGCACCTCGTAGCCGCTTTCCGTGACCAGCACCGTGTGCTCCCACTGCGCCGACAGGCTGTGGTCCTTGGTGACGATGGTCCAGCCGTCGGCCAGTTCGCGGATCTCGCGGCGGCCGGCGTTGATCATCGGCTCGACGGTGAAGATCATCCCCGGCGCCAGCGGCTCGAGCGTGCCCGCCTTGCCGTAGTGCAGGACCTGCGGCTCCTCGTGGAAGCGCCGGCCGATGCCGTGGCCGCAGAACTCGCGCACGACGGAGAAGCCGTGCTTCTCGGCGTGGGTCTGGATCGCGTGGCCGATGTCGCCGAGGAAGCCGCCGGCGCGCACCTGGGCGATGCCGGCCCACATGCACTCGTAGGTCACCTCGCAGAGCCGCCGCGCCGCCACCGACGGCTCGCCGACATAGAACATGCGGCTGGTGTCGCCGTGGTAGCCGTCCTTGATCACCGTGATGTCGATGTTGACGATGTCGCCGTTCTTCAGCACCCGGTCGCCGGGGATGCCGTGGCAGACCTGATGGTTGACCGAGGTGCAGATCGACTTCGGAAACGGGCGGTAGCCGGGCGGGGCGTAGTTCAGCGGCGCCGGGACGACGCCCTGCCGGCCGACCATGTAGTCGTGGCACAGCCGGTCGAGCTCGCCGGTGGTCACCCCCGGCTTCACGTGCGGCGCGACGAAGTCCAGCACCTCCGCGGCCAGGCGGCCGGCGACCCGCATCCGCTCGATTTCCTCCGGGGTCTTGATCAGTATGGCCATCGTCGGGGGGCGCTGCAGGCGGGCGGGCACGAACTCGTATAATAGCCGGCTGCTTCGGCCCGACCGGGGCAAATTGCGCGCACCGCCACCAAGGTGTCGACGGGAACGGAAGTCTTCCTGCCGGCGTCGGCGGCTGCGTTGGACCCAACCTTGGATGAGGAACTGCAATGTCCGTGACCATGCGTCAGATGCTGGAGGCGGGTGTCCATTTCGGCCACCAGACCCGCTTCTGGAACCCGAAGATGGCGCCGTTCATCTTCGGCCACCGCAACAAGATCCACATCGTCAACCTCGAGCGCACGCTGGAGAACTTCCAGGCGGCGTCGAAGTTCGTCCGCCAGCTGACCGCCAACCGCGGCACCTGCCTGTTCGTCGGCACCAAGCGGCAGGCGCGCGAGATCGTGGTCGAGGAGGCGCAGCGCGCCGGCCAGCCCTACGTCGACCAGCGCTGGCTCGGCGGAATGTTGACCAACTTCAAGACCATCAAGGCCTCGATCAAGCGCCTCAAGGAAATGGAGCAGACGATCGAGGAAGGCGGGCTGGAGCGCATGTCCAAGAAGGAGGCGCTGACCTTCCAGCGCGAGGTCGACAAGCTGAACAAGTCGATCGGCGGCATCAAGGAGATGAACGCCCTGCCGGACGCGATGTTCGTCATCGACGTCGGTTACCACAAGATCGCCGTGGCCGAGGCCAACAAGCTCGGCATCCCGGTCGTCGGCGTGGTCGACACCAACCATTCGCCCGACGGCATCGCCTACGTCATCCCGGGCAACGACGACTCCAGCCGGGCGGTTCGCCTGTACGCGCGCGGCATCGCCGACGCGGCGCTCGAGGGCAAGGCGCAGGCGCTGCAGGGCGTCGTGCAGGTCGCCACCGGCGAGTTCGTCGAGATCGAGGAAGAAGAGGGCACCGAGGGCTGAGCGCAGGCCCCGCCGTGCCGTCTTCGAGAAGGGGCGCAAGCCCCTTTTTTCTAGCAGCTTCGAACAATTCAGGAGTGTGAAAGTGGCGGAAATCACCGCAAGCATGGTCAAGGAACTGCGCGAGGGCACCGACGCGCCGATGATGGAGTGCAAGAAGGCGCTGGCCGAAGCCGGCGGCGAGATGGCCAAGGCGGA
>JBHJND010000426.1:0-2086 GCA_048497655.1 Caballeronia novacaledonica | reverse complement strand
TCCGCGGGCGTGATCGACGATCCCTGCATCTGCTCGTGCTGCGACTGCCAAAGGGCAGGTCAATGTTGACCGCCGGCAGTGGCGCTGCCGTGACTCACGTCAACGGCGGACCTGTTGTGCCGCCCGTTGTGCGGCTTTGCAACGGCTCCTTGACCCGCGTCATCCGCGGCCGTGGATGGACGGCGCGGCGCCGCGCGCCGCCGCACGCGAGGTGCTCGGCCGCCCTCAGGCAGCGCGGGAAGCGGCGGGAATCTCGACCAGCCGGTCGTCGGCCACCGCCAGCACTCGATCGCCGGCCTCGCGCACGATCGGCGCGCCGCCGGTGAATCCGCCGAACGCCGGCAGCGTCAGCAGGTCCGTCCGCTGCCAGAAGCAAGGCAGGCGCACGGTGTCGTTGGCGGCGCCGTGCAGGCGGACACAGGGGTGCAGGTGGCCGGCGACCACCGCCGAGCGCGCGACCTGCTGCGGGTGATGGCACAGCGCGACGCCCTGCACGATCCACGGCTCCTCGACGACCTCGATGCCCATCGCCGGCGGCGGCGCGCCTGCGTGGCGATCGTGGTTGCCCTCGACGAGCGTCATCGGCAGCTGGCCATGCCGCGCACGCCAGCCGGCGAACTGCCGCGTCGTTTCCCCATGCGCCTCGCGCGCGTGCAGCAGGTCGCCGAGAAAGACCAGCCGCCGCGCCCGAGTCGCCTCGATCAGCGCCGTCAGCCGCGCGAGGTCGGCCTGCGTGGTGCCCGCCGGCACCGGCACGCCGCGCGCGCGGAAGGTCGCCGTCTTGCCGAAGTGCAGGTCCGCCACCAGCAGCCAGCACCGATCCAGCCAGAGCGCGGCGCGCTGCGGCAGCGCCCGCCAGGCGGAGCCGCCGAACTCGAAGTCGACGCCGTGCGAGAAGCGCGCGCCGCGCCCGTTCACGACAGCCGTCGCACCGAGTAGCCGCGGGCGCGCAACATCTGCAGCAGGCCGTCGGGGCCGAAGTAGTGCAGCGCGCCAATCACCACCAGGTGCAGGCGGCCGCTGGCGGCGTAGCTCTCGATGGCGCCGACCATCTTCGTGTGGCGGCCGCGGATGACCCGCTCGGCGACGAAGCGCTGCGCGGCGCGGTCGCTGCTCGCCATCTGTTCGAGGAACCGCTCCATCGCCGCCGCGTCACCGCGTTCCCAGGCGGCGACCAGCTGCTCGATCTCGGCGCGCCCGTTGCCGCTCTCGATCGCCTCCACGGTGTGGCGCAGGTAGTCGAGCTGCACCGCAGGCGGCGCCTCGTCGAACAGCCGCAGCTGCTCGTCGACGCTCTCGATCTCGACCACCGGCCGGCCGCTGGCGAGCGCCAGCTGGTAGAGCTGCGCCTCGCTGCCGTAGGCCGGACTCAGGCCGGCGCGCATCGACTCGAGCATGACCAGCGTGTTGGCCAGCATCCATGGCTTCATGCGGCAGCAGGCGGGCAGGCCGCTGCCGGTGCGCGCCATCAGCTTCTCGGCGCGGGCAAGCAGGGCGGCGTCGACATGCGAGTCGAGCCCCGGTGCGCCTTCCGGATACATCGCCCGGCGCTGGGTCGCGGCGAGGCTCGCCTGGGCGTCGAAGACGTTGGCCTCGAAGGCGATCACCTGCGCATCGCGCAGGCCCGGCCGTTCGGCGCCGTAGGTCGCCGCCGCCGCCGGCCGGCCGACGTGCATCGCACCGAACAGCCGCACGCGCTCGCTGCCGCGGGTGGCCTCCCACAGGAAGCCGTAGTTCGCTGTCCCTTCGCCCTGCGCGCCGAGGGCCGGCGGCCAGTGCAGCGCGAGCGCCGCGGCAACGATCAGGCAGGCCTGTCGCGCGAGAAGAAGCAGCATGGGAAGGGGGAGAAGTTGGCGCCGCCGCGGCCGCAACGGCGCTGCGCGGCAGACGCGGCGATTGTATCGACCGCGCCCCGCGACGGCGGCCTCAGACGCGCTCGGCCGCGTGGCCGCGGAAGGCGCGCACCGAGCCGGCGGCCGCGCCGCCTATCAGCCGCTTGATGTAGCGACGCACGCCCTCGTCGTCGGGCGCCGAGGTGGCGATGTAGCCGCGGCCGCGCATCAGCTTGCCCATGCCCTCGTTGTCG
>JBHJND010000425.1:0-3372 GCA_048497655.1 Caballeronia novacaledonica | reverse complement strand
GCCATCAGCGCGTGGCCGGTTGCCGGCAGCACGACGACCCGCGACTGAGCGCAGGCGTCGATCAGCGCCCCGGCCGCCCTGGGCGGCGTCATCTGGTCGCGTTCGCCGAGGACGAACAGCGCCGGGCAGTGCAGCGCGCCGGCGGCTGCCAGCGCGCCGTCGTAGGCGTTGCAGGCGGCGAAGTCGGTCGGCAGCACGGCAGGGCCGCCGACCGCCGCGATCCGCTGCATCAGCCGCAGGTTCTGCCAGACGATGTTGAAGCCCGGCGCCGGGTTGCCGGGCCGCGCGGCGAACGGCGCGACCACCGGGCTGTGCGACCAGACGTTGATCATGTCCATCGCCGCCGCGGGATCGTCGCGGGTGGCAGCGAGCAGTGCCTCGGAGACGCGCATCGGCGCCGCGGTGCCGAGCAGGGCCACGCCGGCCACGCGCGCCGGCAGGTGGCGGGCGACTTCGAGTGCGATCAGCGAGCCCATGCTGTGGCCGGCGAGCAGCAGGCGCGGGCTGGCCAGCGGTGCCAGCGCCGCAGCGATCTGCTCGGCGATCTGCTCGACCGTTGCTCCCGGTGCGCCCTCGCTGCGGCCGTGGCCGGGCAGGTCGAGCGCCAGCACGGCATGGCCGTGGTGGGCGAGGTAGCGCGACTGCAGGATCCACACGCTGTGGTCGTGCTGCGCGCCGTGGATGAACACCACGCAGGGCAGGCGCGGATCGAAGGGCTTGCCGCCGGTGTAGGCGTAGATGCGGCTGCCGGGGATGCCGAGGTCCATCGCGACGGACTCCTACTTGACCTTCGACGCTGCCTTCAGCGCGCGGGCGAGGTCGTCGAGCAGGTCGGCCGGGTCCTCCAGGCCGATCGACAGGCGGATGGTTCCCTGCGTGATGCCGGCGGCGGCGAGATCGTCGTCCGGCACGCGGAAGTGCGTGGTCGAGGCCGGGTGGATCACCAGCGACTTGGCGTCGCCGACGTTGGCCAGGTGCGAGAACACCTGCAGCGACTCGACGAAACGTCGGCCGGCCCCGCGCGAGCCCTTCAGGTCGAAGCTGAACACGGCGCCGCATCCCTTCGGCAGCAGCCGCTTCGCCAGCTCGTGGTCGGGGTGCGACGGCAGCTCCGGGTAGGCGACCGCCTCGATCTGCGGGTGGTCGGCGAGGAAGGCCACCACCTTGCGCGCGTTCTCGACGTGCCGCGCCATGCGCAGCGGCAGGGTCTCCAGACCCTGCAGCAGCAGGAACGCGGTGTGCGGGCTCATGCAGGCGCCGAAGTCGCGCAGTCCCTCGCGGCGGGCGCGCAGCAGGAACGGCGCCACCGTGCTCTCGTCGGCGAAGGTCATGCCGTGGAAGCCTTCGTAGGGCCGGGTCAGCACGTCGAACCTGCCGCTGGCCTGCCAGTCGAAGCGGCCGCTGTCGACCAGCACGCCGCCGACGGCGGTGCCGTGGCCGCCGATGAACTTGGTCGCCGAGTGGTAGACGAGGTCGGCGCCGAGTTCGGCCGGCTGCATCAGGTACGGCGAGGTGAAGGTGCTGTCGACCAGCAGCGGCAGGCCGTGCGCGTGCGCCAGCGCCGACACCGCGGACACGTCGAGCACGTCGAGCCCCGGGTTGCCGAGCGTCTCGCCGAACAGCAGGCGCGTCGCCGGGCGGATGGCGCCGCGCCAGGCGTCGAGGTCGCGCGGGTCGACGAAGGTGGTCTCGATGCCGAAGCGCTTCAGCGTGTAGGCGAGCAGGTTGTGCGAACCGCCATACAGCGCCCGGCTGGAGACGACGTGGCTGCCCGCGCCCATCAGGGTGGCGATCGCCAGGTGCAGCGCCGCCTGGCCACTGGCGGTGGCGATCGCCCCGACGCCGCGCTCGAGCGCCGCCACCCGCTCCTCGAACACCGCCACCGTCGGGTTGGAGATGCGCGAGTAGACGTGGCCGGCGCGTTCCATGTTGAACAGCGACGCGGCGTGCTCCGAGTCGTCGAAGCAGAACGAGGTGGTGGCGTAGATCGGCACCGCCCGGCTGCCGGTCGCGGTGTCGGGGGCCTGGCCGGCGTGCAGCGCCAGCGTATCGAAGCCAGGGTATCTGCTCATGGCGTGAGGGCGTGGTGTCGGGAAGCCGGAGGCCGGCCCGCACCCATCGGCTCGATGCAGGCGGCGCGAAAGCCGACGGCATAATGCCACGCATGGACATGCGGCCCGACCTGCGAGCCGAGCTGTATCCGGCGCTCGAGCCATACGACCAGGGCATGCTGGCGCTCGACGACGTGCACACGATGTACTGGGAGACCTGCGGCAATCCGCTGGGCGTGCCGGTGCTGTTCCTGCACGGCGGGCCGGGCGGCGGCTGCTCGGTGGAGCATCGCCGTTTCTTCGACCCCGAGGTGTTCCGCATCGTCCTGTTCGACCAGCGCGGCGCCGGCAACTCGACGCCGCTCGGCGAGGCTGCCGACAACACCACCCGCCACCTGGTGCGCGACATCGAGACGCTGTGCGAGTACCTCGGCGTGCAGAAGTGGCTGGTCTTCGGCGGCTCGTGGGGAAGCACGCTGGCGCTAGCCTACGGCCAGGCACACCCCGAGCGCTGCCTCGGCTTCGTGCTGCGCGGCGTGTTCCTCGGCCGGCCGCACGAGATCCAGTGGTTCCTCTACGGCCTGCGGCAGGTGTTTCCCGAGGCGTGGCGCCGGTTCGCCGGCATGCTGCCGGCCGGCGAGCGCGACGACCTGCTCGGCGGTTACCTGAAGCGGCTGCTCGACGACGATGCGCGCGTGCACGTGCCGTTCGCCCGCGCGTGGAGCGAGTACGAGGCGAGTTGCTCGACGCTGCTGCCCAACCCCGAGATGGCGCGGCAGCACAGCGAGGAGTCGATCGGCCTGGCGAGGCTGGAGGCGCACTACTTCGCGCACCAGTGCTTCCTGTCGTCCGAGCAGCTGCTGACCGGGCTGCACCGCATCCGCCACCTGCCGGCGTCGATCGTGCACGGCCGCTACGACATGATCTGCCCGATCGCCAGCGCCGACGAGCTGTCGCGCGCCTGGCCCGACGCGCATTACGAGATCGTTCCCGACGGCGGCCATTCGGTGTGGGAACCGGCGGTGCGCGCGGCGGTGGTCCGCGAGGTCGAGCGGTTCAAGCGGCTGCTCGGCTGATGCCGCGCCCCGGCCCCGGGCGCTTGCGGGTCATCCGGATGCCTTATCCGCGGCAGTGCTTGCTTGCCGCGCGGCCGCGGCAGCGTAGGATCGGGCAGGGCGGATCGGCCGAGGACCGGCGGTCCGCCGGCGAGGAGACACGGCGATGAAAGTGGCGGACATCCTTCGGGTCAAGGGCAACACGCTGTTCACGGTCACGCCGCAGGCCATGCTGTGGTCGGCGGTGCAGACGATGGCCGAGAACG
>JBHJND010000424.1:0-2498 GCA_048497655.1 Caballeronia novacaledonica | reverse complement strand
CAGGTCTGGTAGCCGTCCAGCCGCGGCATCAGGATGTCGCAGAAGATGATCGCCGGCTGGTGGTCGTTGATCTTGGCCAGCGCCTCGAAGCCGTCGTTGGCGAGGAACACCTCGCAGCCGGCCTGCTTCAGGAAGATCTCGGCACTGCGGCGGATCGTGTTCGAGTCGTCGATCACCATCACTCGGGTGCCGCGAATCGGGCTGAAATCCTGTGTCGACATACCAAGACTCCGGGCTACGGAACGCTCTTTCGAATTGCGAAGAAGACGGCTACGGACTTCGGGCCGCGGCTGCTGCGCCGGCGGCAATGGCCGGGCTCAGATCTCGACCATCTCGAAGTCCTCCTTACGGGCGCCGCACTCCGGGCAGGTCCAGTTGGGCGGGATCTGCTCCCACGGCGTGCCCGGCGCGATGCCATCGTCCGGCAGCCCGGCGGCCTCGTCGTAGATCCATCCGCAGATCAGACACATCCATGTGCGCTTGCCCGCCTCAGCCGCCATTTCCGGTCGTGTTCGAAACGTGTTCGTGTTGACTCACATACGTGCCGAGCGATCATAGCCCCGGCTCTCCGTCGGACGACCGGCGAAATCGTCATGCTTACGGACTAGAACCAACCTCGCGTCCCGGCGCGCGCCCGGCTCGCGCGAGGAGGGTCGACCGGCGCCCTTTTTCCGGCCGCGCCGCCACGGCGGCCGGCCGGTGCAACGCCCGGGCAACGGACCGCCCCGGGCGGACGGGCGCCCTGACCCGGCTGCGTAAACTGCGACCTTCTGCCGCAACGGTGAGCAACGTGGACCGCAACGAACAGCTTTTCAGCCGCGCCCAGCAGACCACTCCCGGCGGCGTCAACTCGCCGGTGCGCGCCTTCCGCTCGGTCGGCGGCACGCCGCGCTTCATCGCGCGGGCGCAGGGGCCGCACTTCTGGGACGCCGACGGCCGCCGCTACATCGACTACATCGGCTCCTGGGGGCCGATGATCGTCGGCCACGCCCACCCGGCGGTGGTGCGTGCCGTGCAGGAGGCCGCCGCGCGCGGCCTGTCGTACGGCGCGCCGACCGAGGCCGAGGTCGAGATGGCCGAGCAGCTGGTGCGGCTGGTGCCGTCGATGGAGCAGGTGCGGCTGGTCTCCTCAGGCACCGAAGCGGCGATGAGCGCCATCCGGCTGGCCCGCGGCGCCGCCGGCGGCGGCAAGGGCCGGCGCAAGCTGATCAAGTTCGAGGGCTGTTATCACGGCCATGCCGACAGCCTGCTGGTCAAGGCCGGCTCCGGGCTGCTCACCTTCGGCAACCCGAGCTCGGCCGGCGTGCCGGCGGAGATCACCCAGCACACGCTGGTGCTGGACTACAACGACTGCCAGCAGCTGGAGGACGCCTTCCGGCAGCACGGCGACGACATCGCCTGCGTGATCGTCGAGCCGGTGGCCGGCAACATGAACCTGGTGCGCGCCACCCCCGAATTTCTGCAGACGATGCGCCGCCTGTGCACGCAGCACGGCGCGCTGCTCGCCTTCGACGAGGTGATGACGGGTTTCCGCGTGGCGCTCGGCGGCGCGCAGTCGATCTACGGCATCAGGCCCGACATCACGGTGCTGGGCAAGGTGATCGGCGGCGGCATGCCGGTGGCGGCCTTCGGCGGCACGCGCGAGGTGATGAAGCACCTGGCGCCGCTGGGCGCCGTCTACCAGGCGGGCACGCTGTCGGGCAATCCGGTGGCGGTGGCCTGCGGCCTGGCCACGCTCGAGCTGATCCAGGCGCCGGGCTTCTACGAGCGCCTCGGCGCGGCCACCCAGGCGCTGGTCGACGGCCTGTCGAGCGCGGCGCGCGAGGCCGGCGTGACCTTCTGTGCCGACCGGGTCGGCGCGATGTTCGGCATCTACTTCGCCGGCGCGGTGCCGGCGAGCTACGGGCAGATCATGGCCACCGACAAGGACCGCTTCAACCGCTTCTTCCATGCCATGCTCGACCGCGGCGTGTACCTGGCGCCGTCGGCCTTCGAGGCCGGCTTCGTCTCCGCGGCGCACGACGAGGCGGCGATCGGCGAGACCGTTGCGGCGGCGTGACAGGCGTTCGAGCTTGTCCGCTGACGGAACTCGGCGGCGCGGCCGCTGACGAAAGCACGATGAGCTTCCTTACCCGCGTCCTCCTGGCGGCGTCGCTGTTCGTTGCCGCTGCGGCGGCGTGCGCGCAGCCGGTGCGCGTCGACAACGCCGAGGCCGAGCTGGTCGCGGCCACCGATGCCGTCGTGCCGGGCCAGCCGCTTTCCGTCGGCCTGCTGATCCGGCACGACCCGCACTGGCACACCTACTGGCGGGTGCCCGGCGACTCCGGCCTGCCGACCACCATCGCCTGGCAACTGCCTGCCGGCTTCGCGGCCGGGCCGCTCGAGTGGCCGGTGCCGAAGCGCCTGCCGATCGGCCCGCTGATGAACTTCGGCTACGAGGGCGAGCTGCTGCTGCCGGTGCAGGTCAGCGTGCCGGGCGACGTTGCGCCCGGGCAGAC
>JBHJND010000423.1:0-1679 GCA_048497655.1 Caballeronia novacaledonica | reverse complement strand
TGAACGAGGCGACGAGCACCGAGGGTGGCCTGCTGCTGGCGGCGGCCGTGCTGCTGCCTTTCGCCGGCATGCTGCTCGGCCTGCTCGCCGGCGGCCGGCAGGCGCAGCGCATCGCCTTCGTCGTCATGCCGCTTGGCCTGGCGATCGCCCTGGGGATCGCCGCCGCGTGGCTCGACGAGGTCGGGCCAGTCGTCTACCTGCTCGGCGGCTGGGCGCCGCCGCTGGGCATCGCGCTGCGCGCCGACGGACCGGCGGTCGCCATGCTGCTGGCAGTCGCCGTGGTGGTGATCGGCATCGGCCTGTTTGCGCGGGCCGACTTCGGCACGCCGCCGGGCGGCGCCGAGTCGCGCGCTTCGTACAGCTACTGGCTGCTGCTGCTGGCGGTCTGGGGGTCGCTGAACCTGGTGTTCGTCAGCGGCGACCTGTTCACGCTATACGTGGCGCTGGAACTGCTGACCTTCGCCGGCGTGCCGCTGGTGTGCCTGGCCGGCAGCGGCGAGACGCTGCGCGCCGCGCTGCGCTACCTGCTGTTCGCGCTGTGCGGCTCGGTGCTGTACCTGCTCGGCGCGGTGCTGCTCTACGGCGGCTACGGCACGCTGGACATTCCGCTGCTGGCCGGCCAGGTGGCGGCCGAGCCGATCGCCTGGACCGCGCTGGCGCTGATGACGGTCGGCCTGCTCGCCAAGACGGCGCTGTTCCCGCTGCACATCTGGCTGCCGCCGGCGCACGGCGGCGCGCCGGCCGCCGCCAGCGCGGTGCTGTCGGCACTGGTGATCAAGGGTTCCTGGTTCCTCGTGCTGCGGCTTTGGCTCGACGTGATGCCCGGCGTGGCCAGCCTGCCGGCGGCGCAACTGCTGGCCGCCCTGGGCGCGGCGGCGATCGTCGTCGGCAGCGTGGTCGCGCTGCGCCAGCAGCGCTTGAAGCTGCTGGTGGCCTACTCGACCGTGGCACAAATTGGCTACCTGTTCCTGCTCTTCCCGATGGCCTTCGACGCCGCGGGCGATCTTGTGCTGCGTGACCTGGCCGCCAGCGCCGGGGTGCTGCAGGCCATCGCGCACGCCACCGCCAAGGCCGGCATGTTCATGGCCGCCGGCCTGGTGTACGCGGCGCTGGGCCACGACCGCATCGACGACCTGGCCGGGGTGGCGCGCACCTTGCCGGTCACCGTGCTGGCCTTCGTGATCGGCGGCGTGGCGCTGATGGGAGTGGTGCCCAGCGGGGCCTACCTGGCGAAGAAGCTGCTGCTCGACTCGGCCGATGCCTCCGGGCAGTGGTGGTGGACGGTGGTGCTGCAGGGCGGCGCGGCGTTCACCGCCGGCTACGTGGTGCTGGTGCTGGCGCGTGTGCTGCGCCGTCCGGCGGCGCCGCTCACCGACGTAGCGCCAGTGTCGATGCTGTCGCAACTGGCGGCGCTGGGCCTGGCGCTGGCCTCGCTGCTGCTGGCGCTGGTGGCGGCGGTCGGCCCGCTGCCGTCGTCGCTGCTCGCCAACCCGCTGTCGCCGAAGGAACTGGGCACGACGCTGGCGGTGCTGGCCGGCGGCGCGCTGCTGGCGGCGGCGCTGGCGCGGCGCCCCCTGATCGGCAGCGGCGGCTGGCCGACGGCGCTGGCGCGCGCGCGCGTGGCGTCGGCGCCGTAGCCGATCTGCGGATAGAACTGCGAGCCGGTGGCGGTGAGGGCG